>CAIUZK010000145.1 GCA_903903635.1 uncultured Bacteroidota bacterium | reverse complement strand
GTGTAATGATATTATCATAATTTTATTTTTACCACCTCAATATAATTATAAAATAAAAATATATTTAAATCCGATTGCTTTGCATTGATTTTTTCACTAATTTGCTTCATTCAAAATTTTAACTTTTAAATATCCATAAACATGAATCTTAAATCTATTCTGTTACTATCGTCTGCTATGCTGGTTTTTGCACAGGCACAAAGCCAGACACATATCTCTACCAATGGCAAAAAATATACTCTGGTTGAAGAGGCAACAGGTAATTGGTGCGGTTACTGCCCGGATGGCGCTCAGGTAATTGAGCAAACCATTGAGCCAAACTATCCACGTACCATTATCGCTTCCTGGCATAATGGAGATGCCATGCAGCTTACCGGCGACCCATTTTGCTCTGGCTCTGGCTATATCACAGGCTTCCCGCTCGGTACTGTTAATCGCACATACTGGGGTGGCGCTATTCAGCAAAACAGGGGCCAGTGGACCGGGGATTGTGCAGCAGACTCATCTGCAACGCCTAAGTTCGATGTGTCTATGGTTTGCACCTATGATAACACCACACGTGTTATTACAATTGCGGTTACAGGTAAGGCGCTGTCTGCATTAACCGGTAACTGGCGCATAAATGCGTTTATTACCGAGGATAGCATATCAAGCTCAGGTAGCGGGTATACGCAGCATAGTTATATGTATCCTGCTGGTACTACATGTGCGAACGGAAGCCTTTCCTGGTTTGTGGGTTTGTGTGCATCAGCTTGTCCCAGCTATACTTGTTCTGTTTGTGCCAATCTGCCAACTACAAGCTATTCCCACATGAATGTTGTTAACTCTGTTTTGGCTTCCGGTGGTAATATATGGGGCGATATCGCGTTCACCAATCCTGCTGTCAACGCGACTTTTACCAAAAACTATACCTATACCATTCCAACCACATCCAACTACCAAAAAGTGAAGGTTATAGGTCTGGTTCAGAAATATGGCTCTAATAATACTGACAGGGCAATTGAAAACTGCATTGAGGCAAAAGTGCCATTAATGTGGAAAAACACATTAGGTCTTTCTCAGTCAGTTACATCATTATCTGAACTTGCTGTTTATCCTAACCCAGCCGGGAATTATATCAATGTTTCCTGCATGTTGGCTACACCTGCTGCCACTACAGTTACTATTGCCAGTGTTGTCGGTCAGGTGATTTCTGAGCAGTCATTCACACCAAACGGTACTAATTTCTCTGAGAATATTGCTATTGGCAATCTTAGCAATGGTACTTACTTTATGACGCTTACCAGCAATGGTGAAAAAACAACTAAACAGTTTGTTGTAAGTAAATAATTAATTATACATTAAAGAGAAAAGGAAGGCTGTCTGGCCTTCCTTTTCTCTTTTTTGATCAGGTTTTATTCTAATCCATTCAGGTTTGATTTTTAAATGCATTTTCGTATTTATGTAATCATGTTTAACCTATAAAAAATATTTTGGCAGATAACATTAATTTTTCCTAATTTCGTTTCCTTAAATTTCCTCTTATACATTATAAACAAAAAATCAAAAAAATGAAGAAGACTTTACTCAGTTTAGCGCTTTCATGTTTTGGGCTTGCATTCAGCAGTTCAGCACAGACAGTGATCTCGCAGAATTTCGAAAGCGGTTTTGCTCCCTGGACCGTTGCTACCACAGGAGGCGGTGCTGGTTGGACTTTAACAAATACTGCCACAGCTACTCAATTGGGTACTATTCCGGCACATACCAGGTATGCTGTAGTTAATGAAGGTGTGCTTGGTTCAACATCGTATAATAACCCTACAACAATGACAAGTCCTGTTTTCAGTCTTGCCGGCGTTAGTAGCCCTTACCTCGTGTTCGACTGGTTGTATTATCAGGCATGGTTAAGCGCTTCTCCTTACACTCATGAGGCTGCTTATATCGAAATGTCTACAGATGGCGGTACAACATTTGGCCTGGTTGACAGTATTGTTTATTCTACAGGTACTGATATCTGGAATACACGCTTTATCAGCCTTTCTACTTATACCAGCGCTACATGCGTTCTTCGTTTTACCTATACCGACCACGGTGGTCATATCATTGGTATTGCTGTTGATAACATTATGGTATACGGTGCATCTGCTACCGACATCGGGCTTACTTCAGTATCACCTGTTGCAGGTTCTGCTGCCGATTATTTTGCTGTAGGTACAGGCGTAACTTTCTCCGGTAATGTTACTAATTATAATGCAACTACAGCCATTACATCATTCACAGCAAATTACCAGGTTGGTTCAGGTTCAGTTGTAACCAACACTATTTCTGTTTCTGTTCCTGCTTTAGGTACTGCACCTTTTTCATTTACTACTCCTTACACTGTTGCAACTGCATCACAGGTTCCAGTTAAAATCTGGGTTACTTGCACTGGTGAAACTAACCTGAACAATGATTCAATGAACACTGCCGTTATCGGTGTGGCATTCATGCCTGTTAAAAGGTTGCTTTTTGAAGAGGCTACCGGTACATGGTGCGGATGGTGCGTTCGTGGTATAGTATACATGGATTCATTGTGGAGGGCTGATTCTAACCGCGTAAACATCGTATCAGTACACAACAACGATCCTATGGCGAATATGAATGCATCTACTACTGCTTATGATTCAAAGCTGGGTACTATGATTTCCGGATATCCTACTATGGTTATCGACAGGCGCGAATCAACCGACCCATCAAGTGCATTTGATGTTTATTCTGCCGAAAATTCAGTATTTGGATTTGCAGATATGGGCTTAAAGGCAACTACAACAGGTGGCAACGTTAATGCTACTGTAAGAATCAACCCAGCAACTACTCTTACCGGTGATTACCGTATTGAGTTGGTTGTTGAAGAAGACAATGTAACTAGCGGCGGTGGTGCCCTTGGTTCAAATGGCTGGAAACAACACAATTATTATGCAGTAGGTGGTTCTGGTCATTCTACAATAATGAAGACTATAGGCTGGGACTTTAATAACCTGCCTACAGACATTACTACAATGGCATACCCATTCGTTGCTCGCACTACGCTTCCTGCCAATATCAACACAACTAATGGTATTGCCAGTAGCCTTCCGGGAACTATGGCTGTAAGTACTTTTTATGACTATACTGCTCCTGCAATCGCTATTGATCCAGCATGGAATGCAAGCAAATTACGCGTTATTGCATTGCTGATTGATAATACTACAGGTAGCGCTAGTTTCGGTCATGTATTGAACAGTATTTCCAGCCGTGGTATTTATGTTGGTGTTTCTGATATTCATGCAGGTGTTGAAAACCTGACTGTTTATCCTAACCCGGCTTCAAATTTTGCAAGCGCTAAGTTCATGCTCAGCAATACTTCTACAGTTAGTTTCTCAGTTTACGACATGTTAGGTCGTGAAGTGATGAACCATGCTGCAGAAGAAATGACAGCAGGCGGACAGCAGATCAATTTCTCTACCGAGACTTTGTCTTCTGGTGTTTATAATGTTGTTATTACTACTGAAAATGGTAAAATTTCACAACACCTTTCTATTGTGAAATAATTCATTAGTCCAACTTTTTATAATAATAAAGGCTGCCTGATGGCAGCCTTTATTATTATAAAAATGCGCTTCGCCTTACCTGGTTTACCCCTCCATCAATTGTGCCCCAAGGCATCAATAGGCTTTTTTACCGTTTACAACCCTTTTACGTGGTTTTTATTGCCCAAAAATGCCGTTTTAACATATTTTTATTGCTGTTACCAATAAAATCCTTTAATTTGCAGTAGCAAAAATAAACTCCAATGAAAAAGTTATTACCTGCCTTAATAGGATTGTTCAGCTTGTTATCCGGTTTTATGCTGGATGCGCAAACTTTTACAGTTCCTTACGACACTGTGATTGTTCCTCCATTCAGCAATTCTGCTGCTCCTACCGATAATATCACGAATATTACCGGTAACAACTTAACTATACGCTGGCATGTTATTGCTACTGATTTCCCTGCCGACTGGCTTACGGCTTCAGCTTTTGGAATTTGCGATGCGCAAACCTGCCGTGATAATGGGACAAATGGATTATGGAATCTTTCTACCACTTCAGGCAGTTTCTATAATGCCACTTATTATGCCAATGCAGCTCATGACAGCACAATGTTGTTCGACCTTACGCTCAACCTGATGACCTCTACCAATCCGGGTACTCACTATGTTACCATCAATCTTACTGACATGGGCACTGGTAATTATTCCAAGAATATTACCTTCCTCATTACCAAGATCCCTACAAGTGTTCCATCAGTTCCAACAGGTGTAAGCGAGGTTGTACTTTATCCTAATCCGGCCCACGATGAGCTGAATGTGGTTTTTGATGCCAACTCTGACGTGAAAAACATAGCTATATACAACATCATTGGAAAGGTTATGGCTGTATACAAGGTTTCTGGTTCCAGCGCCAACCTGAATATGGAGAATATTCCTTCCGGTATTTATTTCGTAAGGTTGTACAACTCTAATGGCAATATCTTATCAACAAAGAAGTTTACAAAGCAATAAGCATTATTGATTGAATAAACTGATATTCATAACAATTTTTCAGGGGCCATTTGGCCCCTGTTTTTTATTCAAAATATCTGATCATACACTCTTTCAGCATTTGCTCCTGATCCTTTATTCCTGCCGCAGTTACCGATTTCAGCTCATGAAAGTGCGGCCAACCTTCCTCATCGCGTCCGGCATATTCATAATAGCCTAGCTGGCATAACAGTGTGCAAACCGCAATGTGCATCAGATCCTGCTTTTGCTCTTTCGAGAAATTCTTCCTGGGTAGTTTTCCCAGTTCATTTACACCTATCAAAAACAATATACCCTCCATATCCGGCAGTTTGCCAAACCGCGTTCTTAATAATTCCTCGGTCTCCAGCCACCTTTGTTCAAATTGTTCCATTTTGTATTTAGTAGATTGTTATCATGAAAAAATCCAATACTCAGTTTAGGCACAGATTTTCAGTTTACCAAAGATAGCATATAGCAGGCTGTTTCGATATTGTATTATTCTATCCGGCTACCGAACAATAACCGCTCCAATGCTGCATTGCCAATGATAATACTGGCACGGTATTGAGCAATGACCTCCCACTTTTTTACCGCTTCATTCCATTTTTCAGGAATGGCGCTCCACTTTATTTTTTTATTCTCATTTACAATAAAAACCTTGCTGATACCCGCCATAGATACAAAAACGTCGCCGCCCGGCATTTCAATTACATTACCGCCAGACAGAAAAGGATACTTATCGGCATATGCGGAGTTCAATGTATCGGTCTTGCATTCATATTCCCAGACTTTTATCAGGTATCCGGGTAGCCCCGGCCATTCTTTCATCTTTATAATTCGTGGCATACTCCCTGATCCTGTATTGTTATTAAACAGGTAAAGCATGCCATTGGCAGATTTACTGAGACTATGCTGCCCTGTATATAACTCATTCCTTATTTCATCCCTGCCAGGCAGATACCTTTCACCATAATCGCATAATACCCTGCCTTCGGGATAAGCTATTTTAATGATCCGGCTGATGTTCCGGAAGCTAATATATATTGCATTATCCTTTGCATCAAAAAAGAAGGAATTGTCATGCACATCAATATCACTCTGGTAAAATGCCCTGGTGTGATAGAGGATGTCTGAATTCTTGAAATAGCTGGTGGAATGCCAGGACCATACCACCTTCCCTTTATTATCATATTCTATTAGTGTTCCAAATGGCAAATGATCTGTTCCAGGTCGTTTCTTATCTTCCCAGTATAGTTGTATACTATCCCTTGTGGAAAGAACCTGATAAGCTACCTGTTCGTTGCCCATAATCATATAATGCCCGTTGGCCAGACGGGTAAACTCATGATGGTAATGCTCCGAATTTTCGCCACTCACACTTCCATCGTCGGGCCCCTGCCAGAGTATTCGACCATCAATATCTATTTCATATACCTTTGTTTCATCCGGATTAATGCGCAGGAATGTAATGGTACCCTGAGGCGTCATTTTCATATCCCTTATCACTGTAGCATCAGTGATTGTACCGCCCATATCAGGCAGAAACCATACCGGGTTGCCATCCATATCATACATAGCGCTGCACCCATCCATCAGCACATATTCGTCTTTTAATCGCTTCCCAGGTTGTAGTATCCTTAACCTGCTTTTTGCCCTATTTATCAAGGGGAAAGACGCAGTACTGAAATGATGTAATTTACCGCCAGTTATAGCTTGATGATCTGCTTTCTTACCGCTGTACTTATACACAACCCTCCAGGTATACACACCACCAAACTGAGGAACCTCCCCTATCAGTTTTTTGCCGCTAAATGGAATTCTTTTTATTATTTTACTACTAAATGAGTCTTCATTATTAAAATAACCTGGGGCAATTTCGAGTGATCCATTTCCTGCTTGTGAAAATTGAAACGGGATAAGCCGGTAATTTAATACCGCCCCTTCTGATGGCAATTCCTGGCTATGGAGCCAGCATGGCCATAAAAGCGAAATAACCAGTATGACAAAATATTTTATCACCATTTGCAGTTCAAAGCAAGTTAAGGAACGTTGGTGAAATAATTTCAACCATATTGCGAAGTTATCGGCCTGCTGCCAGAGAACAATTCAAAAACTGCTTTTGCAATGAAGTAAAAACGGGAAAGAAAAATAAATGGCTGATTTTAATTTGACTTCATACCAAATAAAAGGCTGTACCCATTTCATTTTATATTTTTAAAAAAAGTTAAAACTATTTCCAACGTACCTTTATTTACATTTCCCTTTTTACTTTTGATATTCTTAAAAAAGTTATCAGCCTGAAATCGTTAATTTAAAAACTGCAAGAAAATAGTATGGAACCAACTTCATCTGTCGACATCCGCGAATTGAATGACCGCATCCACCAGCAAAGCGCTTTTATTGATTTGCTGACCATGGAACTGAACAAAACGGTAGTAGGCCAGAAGATCATGGTAGAACGCCTGATGATAGGGCTGCTGGCCAATGGCCATGTATTACTTGAAGGTGTGCCGGGACTGGCTAAAACACTGGCGATAAAATCGCTGGCCGCGGCTATACATGCCCGCTTTGCCCGCATACAGTTCACCCCCGATCTTTTGCCTGCCGATGTACTGGGCACCATGGTTTATAATCCACAGTCTCATGAATTTGCAGTGCGTAAAGGACCGATTTTCGCCAATTTTATCCTTGCAGATGAGATCAACCGCGCACCTGCAAAAGTGCAGAGCGCACTGCTGGAGGCTATGCAGGAGCGGCAGGTAACAATCAGCGATCAAACCTACAGCCTGGAAGAACCGTTTCTGGTACTGGCTACCCAAAACCCTATTGAGCAGGAAGGCACATACGAATTGCCCGAAGCACAGGTAGACAGGTTTATGCTGAAGATTGTGATCACTTATCCTAAAAAGGAAGAAGAGCGCAATATCATCCGCACCAACCTGAATCCCGCAGGCATGGCAAAAATAAATCCGGTGGTAAGCACTGAAGCAATAATGAATGCCCGCCGCCTGGTTCGCGAAGTGTATATGGACGAAAAAATTGAGCAATACATACTTGATATTGTATTTGCTACACGTTTTCCTGAAGAATACAAACTGGCTAAACTAAAGCCATACATCAGCTATGGGGGTTCGCCACGTGCCAGTATCAACCTTGCACTGGCAGCCAAAGCCTATGCATTCATCAAACGCAGGGGCTATGTTATTCCGGAAGACATTCGTGCTATATGCCACGATGTTATGCGACATCGTATAGGCCTAACTTATGAAGCGGAAGCAGAAAACATTACCAGCGAAATGATACTGAATGAAATATTGAATGTGGTAGAAGTACCTTGATCAGTTAGCTGTTTACATTAACTGCTTACGGGCAAGCTGATTTCAAATACAGATCCCGAGGGCGTATTATCCTTAATGGTAATGCGCCCTTTATGTTGCATCACTATCTTGTTGGTAAGGTAAAGACCCAACCCGGTACCTTTCGATTTGCGGCTCTCCTCATTGCCTACCCTATAGAACTTGTTGAAGATCTTTTTCTTTTCATTATCTGTGATACCAATACCCCTGTCTTTTACACTTATTACAGCCTGTCCCTCTTTTTTCTCTAGTGTAATTTCTATTGGCTTATCAGCAGGTGTATACTTTACTGCATTCTCCAGCAGATTATTAACAGCCATCTGAAGCATTATTTTATCACCTGTAAGGTGCAGACCAGGTATAATATCCTGTTCAAAATTGCGGGGATACCTTATTGCGTACTCTGTTATGGCATCTTCTACCAGTTCCGACAGATCAAATTTTTCGCTGGCCGGTTTGTACTGCCTGCCTTCCAGTTGGGAGGCAAAAAGCATATTATTGCAAAGGTCGTTAAGCCTGTTCGATTCTTTGATACAGCGATCCAATAGTTGCTTTCGTTTATCTTCATTGAGTTGATGCTTCTCCAGGGTTTGCAGGTTCAGCTTCATAGCTGCAATCGGCGACTTAAGCTCATGGGTAACAGAGAGCATAAAATTGTTCTGCTGCCGCGATAGCCGTATACTGCGCAGAAATGAGGAATATACCACAACCGCGCCTATCAGGATGACAATAAGGAAAGCCGATCCTTCGCCAAGGTATTGCTTGGTACGGCCTGCATGGGTTCGCTTGAGTACAGCCACCTGTTCGTTGTACAGCACCGGATTTTGAGCGCTGTCGACACGGCTTTTAAGCGTAATGATTTCCTGCTCATAAATTCTGCCGCTTTGCTTTTGCAAGCTTAATTCCCAAAACACCATGGCAGCAATAATATAAATCAGCAGCAGCAAATGGACAGTTGTAAAGAATCTCATTTTAACATATCAGGATTGATCATCTAAAAATCAAAAGTACGGATTAGTAAATTAGCCGGTCTGTTTACGGAGGCTAATTCTACCAATGACACTTTATGCGGCACAATCTATGTGAATTTCAGTTATCCCACAATGTCATTTTCAAAAAGATTGTGTGCAATAAAAGGTTACTTATTTCGTCATCGTTCCTAAGTAAGACTTTCAAAATAACTTCCACAAAACAGCTCTCATTTCAATACAAAAGATGCGGAAGTTATTTTGAAAATTTCACTAATCTATATCTTTTTAACTTATTTTTGCCACCGCTTTATTCCTATCCCTTCGGATTATGGTATAGGCACAACACCTGATTTTTATGTCGGAACTCCACTTTTATAATTCATATACACGCCAGAAAGAAAAGTTTGAACCTATAACTCAGGGCTATGCCGGGCTATACGTGTGCGGTCCTACGGTATCGGGCGAATCGCATCTGGGGCATGCCAGGCCATATATCACTTTTGATATTGTGCAACGATACCTGAAACATCTGGGCTATAAAGTGCGCTATGTGCGGAATATTACCGATGCAGGACACTTTGAGGAAGAAGGCAGGGAAGCTATAGATAAGGTGGGTGAAAAGGCTAAACTGGAGAAAATGGAGCCGATGGAGATGGTGCACAAATACACCAGCATGTTCCATAATGGTATGCACTTGTTTAATTGCGAGGAACCCGCCATTGAGCCAACTGCTACCGGCCACATTATAGAGCAGATAACCATGATACAGACTATTATGGAAAAGGGGTATGCCTATGAGGTAGATGGATCGGTATATTTTGATGTGAAGAAATATGCTGAAACTTATCCTTATGGCAAGCTTTCGGGCAGGATCATAGAAGACCAACTGGAGACGACCCGTGAGCTGGACGGACAGGATGAAAAACGTAATAAGGTAGATTTTGCATTATGGAAGAAAGCGCCACCAGAGCACATACAGCGCTGGAACAGCCCATGGGGCGAAGGTTTTCCGGGATGGCACATTGAGTGCTCGGCTATGAGCAGCAAGTACCTGGGTGAAACCTTCGATATTCATGGCGGGGGAATGGACCTTCAGTTTCCGCATCATGAAAGTGAAATAGCACAGAGTACTATAGCTCATGGACACCCGCCGGTGCGCTACTGGATGCACAATAACATGATCACCATCAACGGTAAGAAGATGGGTAAAAGCTATAACAATGTGATTAAGCTTTCAGAATTGTTCAGCGGCAACCATCCTATACTGGAGCAGGCGTATCATCCCATGGTAGTGAGGTTTTATATACTCCAGACCCACTACCGCAGCACACTTGATTTTTCGAATGAAGCGCTTCAGGCATCGGAGCGGGCTTTGAAGCGCCTGTGGGAGGCTTATGAAATATTGAAGAAGCTTACACACAAGGGTAATGCGGAAGCTGAGGATAAAGATCTGGACAACAAAGTAATAAACTGGCTGAATGAATGCACCGACTTTTTGAATGATGATTTCAATACAGCTAAGGTTATTGCCAATTTCTTTGAACTGGCTCCTGTTATAAATGGAATAAAGGGCGGCCAGGTTTCGGCAGGCGCAATTTCAGCACAAACAATGGATTTGCTAAAAAGTACGTTTAAGATATTCCTGGAAGATATCCTTGGCCTTAAACCATTACAGGCCTCACAAAGCGGTAAACTGGATAATGTGCTTGCGCTGCTGATTGATATGCGTAAAGATGCCAAGAAAAGGAAAGATTTTGCCGCCAGCGACCTGATTAGGAATAAACTGGCCGAAGCGGGTATCTTGCTGAAAGATGAAAAGGATGGCAAAGTGAGTTATACCGTAGAATAATAATGTTAAAGTTGAATGTAGGAATTATTAACTTATTAGTCATCCATAAACAAAACAGTTATCTTGGCAATGTTTTATTAGCTTTTCATAACTTATGGGTGAACGCCCGGAATATGGAATTTCGGGAATGCATTTCTGATAATAGCGGTTTTAAAACAGGTAATTCAACAATCAACTTTGCTGCATAATCAGTAGACAAATAATGAAAAAAATATCAAGGCTCTTAAAATACCTCGCAGAATATAAAGGCAAAATAGGCCTCTATTTTGTCTTTAATTTGTTGAGTATTGTTTTTGGCCTGGTATCATTTACCATGATGATACCTGTGTTGAATGTATTGTTCAATACCAAGACTGCAAAAGATGCACAGATAACCGTTGTAAAACCGGCATCTGTTGGTATGGTGCAGCAAGCTACCGACTATTTTAAAAACCTGATACTGCAACAGGATAAGCTTACTGCCCTGGCCTACATATGTATAGCTGTAGTGGTATTCACGATGCTAAAAAATCTTTTTCTTTACCTGGCTTTATATATTCTCAATCCGCTGCGCAATGCAGTGCTTCGCAGGCTCAGGGATGAATTGTTTACCAAAACCCTTTCCCTGCCCATAGGGTTTTTTACAGAAGAGAAGAAAGGAGATCTTATCTCCCGGATGACGAATGATATCAATGAGGTAGAATTGTCTATAATGAGTGTACTTGAGGTATTTATCAGAGAGCCACTCACCATTACATTTTATCTCGGTGCGATGATTTATCTCAATTTCAAGCTCACCATTATACTTTTCATTTTTCTTCCTGTGGCGGGTTTTATAATTGGACGAATCAGTAAGTCGTTGCGTAAATCATCTAATCTGGCACAGGAACAACTGGGTGGCATACTGGGTGTAATAGATGAAACCCTGGTGGGTATGAGGGTATTAAAGGCATTCAATGCCGAGAATCATCAGCACCTGAGATTCATGAAGTTAAATAATCTGCTCTTCAGGACCCGCAACCGGATTGCTGCCCGCAGAGAGTTGGCATCGCCCATGTCGGAAACAATGGGGATAATCGTGGTGAGCATAATATTGTGGTATGGCGGCAGAATGGTGTTTGAGGGCAATGGATTTGAAGCTGCTACTTTTCTGGGTTACATCGGGCTTTTTGCCATGATCATCAATCCGTTCAAAAGCCTGTCATCGGCATTTTACAACGTACAAAAAGGCTCATCGGCGCTAGACCGGATTGAGCATCTGCTTATGGTAGAAAACACCATAAAGGAGATAAAAGATCCTAAGCCCCTGCCGGCATTCAATAGTAACATTACTTTCAAGAATGTAAGTTTTGCCTATGGCGAAAAGCAAATTCTCAGCGGCATAGACCTTGTAATAGAAAAAGGTAAAACAGTTGCACTAGTGGGTGCATCGGGTGCCGGTAAGTCAACATTTGCGGATATGATACCGAGGTTTCATGACGTAAGCGGAGGTGAGATACTGCTAGATGGCATCAATATTAAAGATTGCAAACTGGACGACCTGCGCCGCCTGATGGGAGTGGTGAGCCAGGACCCAATACTCTTCAATGACACCATCTATAACAACATTACCTTAGGTACAGGTGGCGCTACACAGGATCGGGTAGAAGCCGCCGCAGGCATAGCGAATGCCCACAACTTTATATTGCAAAAGGCAGAAGGTTACCAAACAGTAGCAGGTGACCGTGGCGCCAGATTGAGCGGCGGAGAACGCCAGCGTATAACCATAGCCAGGGCCGTTCTTAAAAATCCACCAATACTCATATTGGATGAGGCTACATCATCGCTGGATACAGAGAGTGAACGTATAGTGCAGGATGCTATCAATAAGCTGATGCAAAACCGAACCTGTATTGTAATTGCTCACCGCCTTTCAACCGTGCAGCATGCAGATGAGATCATTGTTATGGAGAAGGGTAGAATTGCAGAGCGGGGTACTCATGCCGGGTTAATGACCAGGGATGGCATCTATAAAAGACTCGTAGAAATGCAGCAGGTAAAATGATCAGGCACATTTTATAGTTCCGCAAATTCAGGCCAATATAAGAGTTGTAGCAGCTATCTTACGCGACTTCAGTTTTCTTAAAGAAGAGCCTGAATAGCTGATCCTGATGTATTATTAATACCGATAAATCCCGAATAAAAAAAATTTATCTGGATTTGCCCAACCCATATATTTGCATATAGAGCATTGAGGTTGCCTCTTCAAGGGTTTCACTTTTAATAATTGATACATGAGCAAAATACTGGTTACAGGCGGTTGCGGCTATATTGGCGGACATACAATAGTAGATCTGATACAGAACGGATTTGATGTGATTTGTGTTGATGATTTATCGAGGGGGTCTATAAAAATGCTGCAGGGTATAGAGAAGATTGTTGGTCGGCCGATTAAGAATTACAAGGTAGATCTTTGCAACCTGGATGATACAGAAGCGATATTCCTGGAAAATCCGGATCTGGTAGGTGTCATACATTTTGCCGCATTTAAGAGTGTACCTGAATCTGTGCGCGAACCGTTGATGTATTTTAAGAACAACCTCAATTCGCTGATCAATATATTGCAGTGCGCTGAAGATTTTGACGTAGACAATTTTGTGTTTTCATCTTCATGTGCCGTATATGGTAACCCGAGCGAGTTGCCTGTTTCGGAAAATGCACCTTTTGCTGAACCTGAGTCGCCTTATGCACGTACCAAACAAATGGGTGAAGGCATATGCCGCGATTTCACTACGTTCCATAAAGACTTTAATACCATATTGCTCAGGTACTTTAATCCGGTAGGCGCCCATCCATCGGGCCTGATAGGTGAGTTTCAGGATATGACTGAAAACCTGGTACCGGTTATTACTAAAACTGCAATCGGCAAGCGCAAAGAAATGAGTGTTTTTGGCAATGACTATCCTACCAGAGATGGATCATGTGTACGCGACTATGTGCATGTTTGTGATATTGCCCACGCGCATACAAGGGCATTGCAATATATAATTGAAGACCGCAACAAATCTAATTGTGAAGTGTTCAACCTGGGTACCGGAACCGGCGTAACTGTTCTGGAACTAATTGATGCATTCGAGAGGGTATCAGGTCAGAAACTCAATTATAAAATTGATAAGCGCCGACCAGGCGATGTGGTGGGAGTTTATGCCAACAATAACAAGGCCTGTGCCATGCTGGGTTGGGAACCAAAATATAGCCTTGATGAGATGATGGCAACCGCATGGAACTGGGAAGAGGCGTATGCTGCCAGCAAACCTGAAAAAGTAGCAGGATAAGTTTCAAATATTTTTTGATTGAAAATAAATATCCACTCTGAATTTTAGTGGCTGAAACCTTATGTGGGTGAGGCATTCAATACCTGTATGCTATAAGTTTTGTTGATATCTTTTGTGAAATGCTATTGCAGCGCAATTTATGTTTGTGCCAAAATACCATCACCCATGCGCGGACAAAGGATATATAATGAGATCATAAAAGGAGACAAGCCATGCATCGTAAAACGTAAAGGCCGTAATGATAAACTGGTAAACAAACGCAATGAATGTCTGCTGGCCAGGTATGTATATTTCGGGCTTAAAAAGGACATTTGCTATGAAGAAATAATCAGGACACTTGTGTCAGAATTTTTCCTTTCGCCTAATACCATTGTACACATTTTACAGGACAATACAGATTTGCTTCAGACAGTCAGGCAACGAGCGCATGTAACCTATTATTTTCAGCACAAATGGCCGCATTTAAGGTGGTAGAGATACGTTCTACCCAGGTGGCAAACCGGAATTTTTCAGGTTGCCATCTGTTACAAATGCATCTGATCAGTAATTGTTAGTGTAGGTGTAACATACTGCCTTTGGGTTTTCGTACTGAAATCTTCGAATGCTATTGAGTAGCGGAGTTCGCGGACGCGGTAACTATCTGAGCGTTTTTGGGTGGAGGAGCTAATCCTGATGAACCGGCCATAGTCGGCGCCGGGCGAATATCCCTGGATTGCCTTATGCAATTCCCACTCTATATCATAGTAGCTTATAGCCTGTTGCAAAAAAGGCGTTGGCGTGGTTTGGGCACTGCTGCTGTAGGGTGCAAAACCAAGCCGGAACATTATCACTCCTTTTGCTGTCTGTACATTTTCGGAGAGATTTTCAAAATTAAAATCTTCGAAATCAATGAGCAGGCATGGCCAGGCTACCGGTGGGCGTGAACCACTTTTAAGCTGACCAAGATCCTGATCTATATACTTGATGGCAGGTAGGTTAGTTTGTATGTACTGCTGCAGCGCCAGAAAGATATTGGCAAATGGTGAGTTCATATGGAAAATTTAAGGTAACAGCGTATTAAGACTATTGTATAGTATTTGAATGTTGGTTTCAGGCATTATTTCCCTGAGGTATGCCATAGGTATCGTACCAGTAGGTTTCGGGTATAGGTATTATCTGCGCCACTTCTTTATCAATTGCCACCCTTGTTTTAAGGTATTCAACATCCAGATCTTTTGAAAAAGCAAAACGGCCATTCTGAACAGGATACCCATAGCCCTGAAGCATATTGATGAACCGGGAATTATTGAGCATAGATGCCGTGTATACCAGGTCGCTTTTGGTTATTTCGTACTGCTGGTCAAGGTGTACTTTGCTTTGTGCGTAACCGGTGCTGTAACTGCTGGTAGTTGTCTCGGTATTGCCGAGTATAGTTATAGAGATCTCTTCATTCAAAGCCTTAATAAAAGATAACTGCAGGTTGCCATCGCAATTAGTTTGTTTGCCGTCTTTTATTTCAAAATCGGCCTGCCGGGGAATCATGATAGACAAAGAGCTTCCACTTTCGTCGAGTATTTTCTTAAGTTCCATTTTTGTCTGTTCATCATAAGAATCATATTTTATGATACGGACAGGCTGTCCAAATAGTTCGATATACTGAGCCCAGTCGGATATTCCTCCTCTTTTATAAAGACAGTAAGGTGCACACTTTACAAGCAGTCCTAAATCTTTTGCATCTCCAAGTACCCAGATATTATCAATGCCGGCATAGGGTATGCCCTCCTGCCCTGATTGCTCGAATGCAATTATGCCTAAGTCTGGTTTTATATGTTTCCGGGGTATTCTTTCAATGGTTAATTCTTTACTAGGAATGAACTCCAGGCCGGAAATTCCCCATAATTGAGTCTCCATAATTGTTCGCATAATTTCACGAAAGGCAGTCGACTGTATGAGGGAATCCATTTCACGGTTTTTTTTGCCGGAAGTTTCGAAACAAATTTCTTTATTCAACACGGCATCAATTCTCTTTGAAATAACACCAGACAGATGTCCATCTAAAATTATATCCTCATAGAGATCGTACAACCGGGACCTGTTAGGGTAATATACAGATTCGGCATTAAGCAATGCACCTCTCCATGCTGCTATATCTTTCCTGCTTCTGTCTACAGATCGTATATTAAGTTCGTTGATTATTATGTCTTTATCCCTGGCTGGATTTTTATGTGATTTTATCATATGGCGTTTTATTCAAAAAAGTTAATAAATTGCTATTGTGTTTAAAAAGTAATCACTAAATTGCATCACGCTAAATTTTGGATTAACAAGTTGACTATGAGAAGTTTAATCGCAGATGTTTATAAAATTTTATATAGATTAACGGGGAAAAAATTATTTTCTTTTTCATTCGCTGTGTCTTACATATCGGTACTTAATCTCTTTATTTTATACGGATTGTCTTATATATTAGTGGGATTGGTTCCCCATATTTCTATGTTGGCTATTTTATTTAGAGCCCGCTATATTTTACTTCCTATCCTACTTGTATTTGGAATTGATTTTTTAATGATGCTACCGCTGCAAAACTTGTCGAAAGATAAAAACCGGCCATACAAACTTGCGCCAATTCTTGTTTTTTCGTTTGCATCAATATTGCTTTTCCTTTATGCCCGATATGGTGATAAAATAATGGGATAGCCTGGGTATTTTGGGATATTGTATTATTTAGCTTGATTAGATGTATTTACTTAGTTGAGGCATAATAAAAGCACATCAGGAAGGTCTACGCTGAAGAACAGTTGAAATGGACTTACAAGAGCCTGAAAATATAGAATGCCCCTGCCTTTTTCGAAGTATGAAAAGTACATGGTAATAAAGTGCAGTTGAAGAAAATTGGGAAAATACAAATACGGCGCAGACACCTAATAATAATTTTCCCGTTTCGGGTTGCTGTTCCAGGCAACAGAGTCTCCCTGAGGAATACTATTGACAGAACTATCCGGATATGGCCAATTTTGTGGCTGAGCCTGGCCGCTCTGAATATTTTTCAATACAGCAATCGCATCCAGGTAAGCAGTTCTGAATGCCCCATAATCGACACCTGTATTGGATAGCCTTATAAGATGCCAGCAGGCAAGATCTTTGACGAGGGCTTTCAGCAACTCATCATTGATTACCGGCGCTACTGTATTTGTGCCAAATAATTGTACCAGGTCGTAGCGGGTTAAGTACATTTTTGCTTCAGATTCTGCTGCTGAAATTGCTTTTTCGGCTATTGAAGCATCTGAGCGGGTAATTTCGTTTATGATCTCTGCATAAATATTTGTAGCAAGATCTGTTTGTGTAATGATAGGCATGTTTATTGGGGATTTGAATTATAGTACAGGCATTAAAACTGTATAACAGATCAGGAGTTGAGCTGAATAGGATAGTTGTTATAAAAGCAAAAATCGGGTATAAAAGGAATTACTTAGTCGTCATCATCTTTGGCTTTCTTCTTTCCTTTTACAGGTTTGCCATCTTCATCGTCATCATCTTCGGCAGGCGCTTTTTTCTGGATTACTTTTTTAGGTTGTCTTTTCTCAGGGGATGCTTTTTCCTGTTGTTCTTCCATAAATTCCCTGTCTGCCTCAATAGCTTCGGGGGTATGTCTGACACTTACAATGGTGCGTTGCGCGCGGTCGTAAATGATCTCATACATATTGGTGGAATTATCTCCGACATCCTGCCTGATATAGCCAATGAGTGTTTTGGTTGTGCCCTCTGCATCATTATCATTTGAATCAATAAATGCCACCACTTTTACAGGCATTTTGCTGGATTTGCGCAGAGCCGGAATTTTCTGACGTTCGGCTTCAAACTCTCTCAGAGCCTGAATCTGTTTACGGAACAGGCCATAATCGTTTTTACTATTAATTCGCGCCATACGGGCTGCATTCTTTTCGTCTTTGTCCTCACGCGACATTTTTTCTTTCTGGGCGAATGAGGTAAGTGAAAGCAGCAGGCTAAAAAGCAATAATAAAGTTTTGTTTTTCATGAGCTAAAACATATGATGCACCCGGCAAAGGTCTGCAAAATTTTGAAATGAGACACAACCTAATTCAGTATCCCACCGGATAATAATATTTATCTGATCATTTACAAATTAGCTTACCTGGTAGGAATGATCTTTGACTGGCAATTGAAATCTATAGGAGCTTTCACTATGGTTGATTCCCGGTTAAGCCTCACATATAATTAGTCGTTAGTATCGGTATTCGTTAGATGTTTTTGCGAAGGTTACAATTCCTCCTTTTAATCCTCTGCCAAGTATATCATTTATTATCCAGACAGCGCCTTCTACCGCATCGGGGCCATCATCATGTGCACGGCTACCGGGGGCAAAGTTTTTGAATTGGTCGGCCAGCCGTTCCATGTGCGGGTTGTATCGTTCGTTCTCATTGAGGTATAACTGGCCATTGCGATGAATCGGTTCCAGCAGGCTTTCGATCCGCATGAATTTGTCTGGTTTCTTGCGTGTATCCCCTTTTACCGGAATTGTTCTGCCGGTTCTCAATCCTGCATCACTTACTTCTTTAACAATCACATCCTGCATAAACACCTGTTCCATAATGTAATAACAATTGCATCCGGCCACCATGTTCATTATCTGGTAATGCCAGTCGATCATTTCGGCAGTAGTGGTTTGAGCTACAAATGCTTTTATAATGTGAAACTCATTTTGCCATTGACCAACCAGTACTGTGGCCTTGTAGTCGTTGGTGTTTTTGTAAGAAGGGTCGGTGTAGCATACCAGGATTTTGTAGTCCACGAGCGGCCTGGCGGGCTTGTATGCCATTTGTTTAAACACCGACCCTTCGGTAAGCGGATTATTGAAATATTCTTTTTGCACGGCAGCATAGCTTTTCTGACTCAGTACACGATCAATGTCAGCCTTACTATTTTTCTCTGGCCATGAGGAATTCCCCTGAGCATCGCGTATGTTGATCACATCAACGTGGTCGGCCAGTTTAGTGGCACGTTCAATGCAGCAATCAGCGGCAATTCTGTTACCACAAAATATAATTGTAGTAGGTTGAGATACGGATCTTGTGCCAATGGCGGCTTCCTCTATCCAGCGCCATTTTTTAGCAATTATTTCGGGGTTCCGGCAATCGGCATCTGTATCGATATCATCAAACAAAATAATGTCGGGCCTGGCCTCTTCATTTCTTGTACCTCGCGGACTTTGCCCGGCTCCCAGTGCACGAAAGGCTACCCCCTTCAAGGTCGTAAATTCACCCATCTGCCAGTTTCCGGCACTTTCCTGCAGGCCATAGTCCTGGATGATGCGGTTATTAAATTCCAGATTGGCCTTGTAAGGCAACAGGAGTCTTATAGCATTATCTTCACTGTTACTTATGAGCAGTACATATCGTTTAGGGATATTTTTCCTGCCATGCTCATTGCCTGAAGGTATTGAGGTGTCAGGGGAAGGTACTTCCGGACTATTATCGTTTGCTTTGGCATAAGCTGTAAGGTCTATGAGCATAGTTTTATTTTTTGTTTTGGAAGGAATATGGCCTACCTGCACCAGGTACAATACTTCCATCATGGTTCTTGTACTTTTAGCCAGCTCTCTGCTCCACAGCCTGACTTCGTACCATTCACTGTTTCCAAGAATGCGGTTGGTGGCTTCTGTATGGAATTTTGCAGGCAGTGCAAAGGTGTAGCGCGGGAAATAATACCGGAACCATTCTTCGGGCTGAGCTTCCAGGCTTATTATTCGTTTTATTTTGTCTTCATTACTTTCATCTTCTTTGATGTATGTTGCCGCGAGTATGGTCTTTATATGCTGCTTCCATTGTTTTGCGTATTGACTCCTGTTCTTCATTATATAAAACTCATGCTGTTCTAAAATCTAATATCCTTACTCGTTATTCCGGATGGGTCAATCAGCAAGCTTCTGTTCAATATACGCGTCGAACTGAAGCGCAACCTGGCGGGCGAAATCAATGTCTTTTCGCATAAGCCAATTGGTGAATTGCTCAGCTACTTCAATTATGTGGCACATGGAGTCCTCGTTTTCAAGGCTATTTATGGCAGCGGTGACCTTGGTAATTGTATCTATATTTTTTGTGCAAAGGCTACCATCTTCATTTTTTATCTTACTGCTTAATTCTTCAAGCAATTTGTAGAAACGGTTCAACTGAGTTTTTTTTGAGATCAGCAAAGATTCCTTTATGCCATCCCATTTTCCGGCAGTAATCCAGTTTCTTACTGTAGATTCATCAATGTCTAAGGTAATGGCAATGTCTTTCTGACTTTTCTCAAGATGGATATATAAATCCTTTGCCCAGTTCTTAAAGCGATTATTGGATTGTACTTCTTTCATGTGATCGAATTGATAGGTGATATACGGGGTTTTGCAGGACAAAGGTGAAATGTAATATCGGGAACAACAATTTTGAATTACATGACAGATCGCTGGCGGGATATGACAGATCGCTTACTGTACTATCATAGATTTTTTTTCTGTGGATAACGCGTGACAGATAAAAGAAATACAGGAGTATAGACATTATTGAATCTGCATTTTGTGGAATAGCCCAAAAGTGGAGTGAAATAAATTACAAAAAGTGCATTCACAATAAATATTCTTCATGTGAAAAACAGGCATTACCATTCCGGAATACCAAAATAAATCAGGGTCTCCAGATAACTTTTTACTTGCTTTGTACCGAGTTTGTAAAAAAATCAATTTTATAGTGAGCAATAACCATTTTTCGATAGCCATACATGGCGGAGCAGGGACTATTTTACGCAGCAGCATGACTGCTGAACTTCAGGCACAGTATGAGCAGGGGCTTAGGTCCGCATTGGATACAGGATATGCTATATTGCAAGCAGGAGGGAGTAGCCTGGATGCGGTAGAAGCAGCAGTGGCAAGCCTGGAAGATTTTCCTTTGTTTAATGCAGGATGTGGCGCCGTATTCAATAATAAGGGTGGGCATGAGATGGATGCCGCAATAATGTATGGTAAAACGCTTGAGGCAGGTGGTGTTTGTGGCATCAGCCATGTTCGCAATCCCGTAAAGCTGGCAAGGGCTGTTATGCAGCATAGCGGACATGTGCTTCTTGCGGGGCAGGGAGCTGAGGAATTTGCACGATTGCAGCACCTGCCAATGGAAGACGATGCTTATTTCTACACAGAACAGCGCTATAAGCAATGGCAGGAGGCACTAAAGGAGGATGTGGTGCAACTGGATCATACTGATAAAAAGTACGGCACAGTAGGTGCTGTGGCCCTGGATAAAGCAGGCAATCTTGCGGCAGCTACAAGTACCGGTGGCTTGACCAATAAAAAGTATGGCCGGGTGGGCGATAGTCCGATACCTGGTGCGGGAACTTATGCCAACAATAATACCTGTGCCATCTCCTGCACGGGTGTTGGTGAATTATTTATCAGATCGGTAGTGTCCTATGATATATCCTGCCTGATAGAGTATAAAGGCCTGTCGCTGAAGGATGCATGCCAGTTGGTTGTGCATGATAAACTGGTGAAGATAGGTGGTGAAGGGGGACTGATAGCAATAGATAAGTATGGCAATATTGAAATGCCATTCAATAGCGAGGGTATGTACAGGGCATGCAGAGACAGCCGGGGACGGAATGAAGTGCTGATCTATAAAACCAGCACTCCCTGAGTTTTATAAACTATTTATTATCCGGTTCAAAATCCAGTACAGCAGAATTCATACAGAAGCGTTTGTAAGTGGGAGCCGGGCCATCGTCGAATATATGACCCAGGTGCGAATCACATCGGCCGCAGACGACCTCGGTCCGGTTCATGCCATGGCTGTTATCTTCTATATAGCGCACGCTGTTGGGTTTAATTGATTCGAAAAAGCTGGGCCAGCCACAGCTACTTGCAAATTTTGCTCCTGAAATAAAAAGCGGATTACCACATACGGCGCAGTAGTAATGACCGCGTTCATCAGTTTTGTAGTATTTACCCGAAAAGGCCCATTCAGTGCCCTTTTCGCGGGCTATATTGTAAACTTCTTTGGACAAGATCTTCTTCCATTCTTCATTTGAAACATGCAGATGTGCACTATCTGTGCGGGAGTAGTGTGGATTGTTTTTTTGATCAGCCATCGGATTAGTGTTTTGAGCATTGCTGCATTGTGAGAATAACAGGCTGCAGCATATGGCTGCAATAATATGGAATTTAAGCATGATCATGAATTATTATGGTTCATGATTATAAACGAAGCAAAGTTCAAACCGGATTTCGACCGTGTTGTTTTTATAAGTACTTTAACGTAATAGCCATAACCTTATGACAAGTGTGGTTATGTAGTCTGATATATTTGTTTCAACTTGTTTAATTTTATTGGATGGCGGGTAATATTGAGATTTCCAGAGCAAATGCATCAGATGCGGTTGAGATACATCAACTGGCTATAAAAACCTTTGTTGATACATTCGGGATGCAAAACCGAAAGGAGGATATGGATAAATATGTGGCTGGAGAAATGAGCCTGGAGAAATTAACTGATGAATTGAAAAATGAGGCTAACTATTTTTTTATAGTACATTATAATGGCAAGTTGGTTGGCTATAGTAAGATGCGCGTAAATAGTGAGCCGGATATAGTGGCGATCCATCCAATAGAGCTGGAGCGGATATATGTACTTGAACAATATCAAGGTTTAAAAGCAGGAGCCGCATTGATGGAATATTGCCTCGACTTTGCAAGGGCAAACAATCATGATGTATTGTGGCTGGGTGTTTGGGAATTGAACCATAAGGCTGTAAAATTCTATAAGAGCCGGGGATTTGAATTATGTGGATCACATCCTTTCCTTCTTGGCGATGATATGCAGACAGATGTGTTGATGAGAAAGAAGTTGAAATGATGACTCTTCTCTATTGTTTGTGCTAAGTAGCATTACTGCAAAGCGCTTAAAATACACGGTAAATAAGATTAATGTGTGGCAAAATGCATTAAGAAATTATGTAAAACGGGGACTTGTAAAAATGGCAAGGGGGTAATAATGTTTAGTAGACAGTAAATCAATGGATTGGGCTCAAAAAAAAATCTATGACAGACCGTATACGGTCTATCATAGATCAAAAAACGCACTGTCATAGATTCATTTTTTGCCCATCTGCAAAATCAGATTCAACTTTGTGCCACAAAACAACGATATCCCTGTCATGAAGCAAATTCAAAAGAAAATAGACCGTCAATATATACTATCAGATAGTTCGGTAAATGAATATGGTTTCCGCCTGCTGACATCAGGTTACCAGATGGAAGCTTTCCAGAAAAATCCTATTGGCTATTATATGCATCGTCGGGAAGACGGAATAGTATTGAAGTGGGAAGACCTGTGTGTTGAGGAAGATAAAGTTCTTGGAAGACCTGTTATCAATCTATCGAATGAGAGAGGAGTACAAACATGTGATGAAGCAGAGAATGGGTTTCTGAATGCCGCTTCGGTTGGGCATATAGTAGTGCTTGAGTATAGTACTGAACCGGAGCTGATGTTGCCGGGGCAAACAGGACCAACAATAACAAAATGGTATAATAAGGAATGCAGCCTTGTAGACATACCGGGGAATTGCAATGCGCTTACCATGCTTTATGACGAACAGGAAAATGAACTCAATCTTGTTGACCTTCAGATTATATCTCCTGTAATAAAAATTATGCATCAAAACCTGGTTAAAGAACTGAGTGACCTATTGAAAGTTGATGAGCCGGGTGATGAAAAATTGTTGCTCAGTTCAGTGCAAAATCTGGTATCTGCTTTGAGCACAATGAAGGAAAATATAGAGACACTCATGAATGAAAATGAAACGCTTCAGGAAAAGATAGGAAACCTGACCAGTGAGCAAAACCGGTTTGAAATCAGTGGTATGCTGGAGCGTGCTATTGAGGATAAAAAGCTAACGATAGAGTTGAAAGATAGACTCGCTGTGGATTATGCGAATAACCCACAAGCACTCAGATCGCTTTTGTCGGCTATGCCGGCTTACCGTTCCATTTCAGAATTACTTAAAAATAAAAGTCAGGACAAAACAGAGGCGCTCTGGTTGTGGGATGATTATGAAAAAAACGATCCGACCGGAAAAAAGCTGAAAGATCTGCGGGCCAATGATCCGGTGCGCTATAAAGAATTATTTGACTTAAAGTTTAATCAATAGCCATCTCTATTCTTAATCTAAGGTAGCATGCAGCATAAATACTTTGCTGAAGTTTACCATGAAGTTATTTCCATTTTCCGGGAATAAAGAATACAATAACACGATAAATTATTTGCCAGGAGCAGGCAGCTTTTTTGCTTTATTCTTAAGGCTGGTTGTTAGGTTTCACTGCCTGTTTCCTGGTACTTTCTTTGGCAGTCAGTTATGTTCACAATGCCTGTGTGAACAGATGTAAACACAAAAAATCACTGCTGCAATTTCCTGCCTGATAGAGTTTTAAGAACATAATCACACAATAAATCTTTAATCTAAAAACAACAATTTAACCAATGGCAATTCAAAAAGAAATATGGCAAGACCATATAGAGGGCAACCTTTTTAAGAACAATGAATTTTTACTGGCATCAACTGATGCAGGACAGTATGTTCTTCAGGGCAAGGTGGTACACATACCGCAGGCCGGAGCCACTCCAACTATCGTAAAAAACCGTAGCAGTCTGCCAGCAACAGTGGTGCAGCGTGCCGACACCGATATTACCTATACGCTCGATGAGTTTACGACAGATCCGATACTGATTCCCAACGCGGAAACCTTCGAGCTCAGTTACAACAAACGCGAAAGTGTTTTAGCCGAATATGAATCATCGCTACGTCAGACAATAGCAGATAATTTGCTCATTGATTGGGCGCCTACCGGTGGAACAGGTCTGGTGCTGCGCACAACAGGTGTACCAACTGCAACAACCCTGGACGGAACATCGGGAAACCGGAAGAAGTTTACGGTAAACGATCTTAAGAATGCGCAACTGCAACTGAATAAACAAAATGTACCGATGGAAGGGCGCTATGCACTTGTGAGCGCTGATATGTTTCAGCAACTGACTGATGATATGTCGGCTACCCAATACCGGGATTTCAGTGCTGCTTATGATGTCAAAGATGGTGTTTTAGGAAGGTTGTTTGGTTTTAACATCATGATGCGCAGCGGGGTGGTAACTTATAACAACGATGCAACACCTTCAGTAAACGCATATGGCGTATCAGCTATGAGCACAGATAATGATGGAATTCTTTGTTGGCAAATAAGTGCAGTAGAGCGCGCTGTCGGTCAGATAACATTTTTTGAACGCATTGGTGATCCAACCTACTATGGTGATGTATACAGTGTGAGTGTGCGTATGGGTGCAAGAATACGTCGCCAGGATGCGTTGGGAATTGTGTCAATTGTTCAGGCAGCGGCCTAATTCCATTTTGTGAATTCTAAATACTGATTCATATAAAATGATTACCTGGTAATTAGTACCGGCTTCTTTAAGGTGGTTTGAATTGTAATGGCATGGCGGATACAAAGATGAGGATAGAATGTTACCTGATTTTCACAAGAATGTTCTATGTAAGACCGGAATAGGTATAGGATAGGAAATGAGACGTGTATCAATATGTCAGGATTCAAACCGCCTGAAAGAATACCGGTTGGGAATGAATTGTAAATGTTGGCAAGGTTAAAAACAGAATATTTTTTTTAAACAAAATTCAACCTATGATACTTATAAAATTGAAGATCAAACTTAAGTCAATGCTACAGGAATTTGATAACTATGTGGAAAAGCATGTAGACACTGCTCTTAAGATAACAACAGAACTAAAGAAGCTACTGGTATCTCCTGCGGCGGATATTTTGGTAGCCATTATTCCTTCCGGTACCGACAATAGGATAAGGGAACAATTGGTCAACGCATTGGATAAAGGCATTGAAGCGCTAACAATAGCTGAAAAGTGTAAACAATTCACAGACACCAATGAAAAATTGAAGTGCTTTATTCAGCAGATGCAATTACGTGATCCTTTGTTACAGGATGCGGTATTGCAGAAGCTGGCAAGTTTTCTCGCAGGTTTTCTTGATGGTTTTCGCTTAAAGCAAAGTCTGTATGATTTGTACACTCAGGCAAAATATAGTGTACAATATCCGGAAGAACAGAATAATCATTAACCTGGTATTATACGATCAGCCCCTCTAACCGTATCAGAATAACACTTTTTCAGTTTTCGGAAAAAGTAATTGAAAGCATAATCACTAAATAAAATCAACCTGAAGTATATGTGTACAATCAATCAGGCATCAGGCAATATTGAGGAATCTCAGAAATTATATTTCACAAGTGATAATCTGGCATTCTTTGAAGAGCAAAATGCAATAAATCACTCAAAAAGGCTGACAGATAAAAGCATAACCATAAAAACAAAAGAGGACGTTGAAGCGGAGGCTGCAACATTATTCAATGAAATGGTTAATGATGGAGATGATCAATTTAATGAGGATTAGGTATTGTCAGTGATTTTCACAAATTAATACTCAGGCAATTGTTCAATAAAGTAAAAATGCAAGACACAAATCAATAATTAACTACAAATCATAAAATGGGAAGTGTAAATATAACACTGGCCAATGGCCAGATCGGAGCCTCGCTCCAGACAAACGATGGTATTACAGGGATTTTGCTGACGGGAATTACAGAACCCGGTGGCTACATCCAGGGGACGCCGGTACTTGTAATCAGTATGACCGATGTTGCAACTATTGGAATAACTGAAACAGGAAATCCGTTTGCGACAAAGCAGCTTCAGGAATTTTATAATCAGGCTGGCAATGGCGCCAAGCTTTATCTGATGCTTGTGCCACCCACAATGACTGTGGCGCAAATGGCTGATAATGCGAATACAAATGGCGCGAAAAAGTTATTGGATTTTGCCAACGGGCAGATAAAAGTTTTGGGGCTATTAAGTGATGATGCTGCAATAGCGGCGGGAGGTGGAACAATCACAGTAGCAAATTCGCTTAACACTGATGTTTATACCGCGGCCAGTAATATGAAAGTAATGGCAGAAGCCTGTTTTTTGGCCGAAAAGCCTTTCAGATGCATAATTGGAGGTTCAAGCTATTCGGGAGTTCCATCTGGTTTGACTGATGAAACAAGCGGCACTACCAACAATCGTACTGCTATTTTGATTGGAGATACAATAAGCGGCGTTTCGGCCTGCCTGGGACTGTTGCTGGGGGTTGTATCATCGATACCGGTACAGAGGAAGATTAGCCGGGTAAGAAGTGGAGCGCTGACTAATCTGGAAGCATACCTCAGCACTATAGCGCTGGAATCTACAGGGGGAGATGCATCTGTAATAGCAGGAAGAGGATTTATAACCTTTATAACCTATCCTAACGTAAGCGGATATTTCTTCAGCGGAGATCCGATGATGACTGCCACAACTGACGATTATAGTATGTTGGCCAGAGGCAGGGTAATTGATAAGGCACATATTCTGGCGTATTCCACATTTGTGCAAGAAGTTGATGATGAAGTACCGGTGAATACTGATGGTACTCTTGATTCGGGATTTTGCAAATGGTTGAGTCAGCAGATAGTAAATCAGGTAAATATCACAATGACAGCCAATAAGGAAATTAGTGGCGTAAGTTGCTATATCGATCCGGCGCAAAATATTCTTGCTACAAATACGCTGGCGGTTGTTTTAAAAGTTACTCCTGTAGGTTATGCAACAGATATTGAAATAACATTAGGTTTCTCAAATCCCTGATAATTAGTTCAATCACCAAATATTGAATTCATAAGGCCTTATATTCTTAACCCCACCTTGTAGGGATGGGCAAGAAATTATTCAGGCTAAAGGAAAGAGGTTTAAATGAAATACATTTTTTAACG
Organism: uncultured Bacteroidota bacterium; assembly: GCA_903903635.1. GTDB lineage: Bacteria > Bacteroidota > Bacteroidia > Chitinophagales > Chitinophagaceae > Nemorincola. The sequence goes on along the minus strand of CAIUZK010000145.1, from coordinate 30,300 downwards.
AATTAAATTTGAAATATGCCATCAATAGTTTTTTTTGATAGTAAAGATTGTGAGTGGGCAGATATGACTGTCATGTTTGCCGGATCCCCATTTACAAAAATTCGCGGAGTAAAGTACAAAGCAGCAAAGGAGAAGCAACTGCTGCATGCCGCCGGCGATGAGCCCATTAGTATTCAGAGTGGGAACCGGACCTATGAAGGGCAGATTAAAGTGTTGAAAGGAGCAATAGATGATATGAACAGAGCCGCTATTGCAGCCGGTGGTGAAGATATACTGGATATGCAATTTGATATTGTGATCACTTATAAACCTGGTGGAACAAGACCATTGCAAACCGACACCCTGGTAAATGTAGAAGTTAAGGATTTTGAAAAAGGTTGGGACCAGGGTGCAAAGAATATGGATGTAAATCTGCCAATAGTATTCATGAGGCTTTTCTCGGAGTAATCTTTAAATGCTATAATAATTCTGTTGTACATAATTGATAGAAGAAAATAGAATGATTTTAAACCTGGAAGAGATGAACTATCATCTCTTCCATAAAAATGCAAAAATGAATATTGAAATTGAACTGATTGGCAAAGCTTCAGATGAGCAGATAAATAGCTGGAAGCAGAAATATAAACAAGGCATTTATTCTGTTGAAGTAGATGGGCACATAGGGTATTTTAAGAACCCGGGCAGGAATGAGTTAAACTGTGCAATGAGTAAGGCAGACAGAGATAAGGCACTGCACATTTTTGAAGAGCTGGCCAATATTACGTTTATTGGTGGGAGTGAGGAATTGCTAAAAGATGACCAGATGTTCATTGGTGTAAGCCAGGAGCTGAAAGTGAAGCTGGAAGGTAAGAAAGCCAGACTGGTAAACTTATAGAGGAGTCGCGTGGTGGACCGGCGCACGACTCCTTAGGATATCTCGAAACACTTCTTGAATATTATTTGCCGGGCCTTGATCACAAATCACTTAGTGATGAAGCATTTGCACAAAAGATTGCGCATTTACAATACATAAGGAATAACAATCCGGAATGATAGGCTTAATGTGTTGATACCTTAAAGTATATTTTCAAAATGTCCTTTCAATTTTTGTTTAAGGTTCCTATTATTTTCAATGCGATTCTGCAAATTCCAATGATGTTGTATTGGGATAGTAATAGTTCACAAATTGACTCAATGATATATGATAAATGAAATGGCAACAAATAAATCTCAGATCAGCAGTTTGGATACTACTATAAACGGGATAGAAACCATTTTAAGTGGGATGATGAAAGATGTGACCTTGTTACACCAAACAGGACTGGAAATCGATGATGGAATAGGTAAATTATCAGCAGTTCAGAATCTGAATTTTCAGTTTGATAATGCTATAAACCATAACCTAGCTTTCGATTCAATAGGCTACCTGAATTTTAGCATTGATCATCACAGTATAAAGCAGAATTATCTGATCGATGAAGATCCTGAAATTGCAGATTCATTAAGAGAAATTGCTCAAAACGATTTTGCTTTAAGTGCTTATGTAGAGAGCAATAAGCAAGTGCTGACAAAGATTGATAAATGGCTGGATATTGTGGGGATAATTCATCAAACTCCAGGTAATGATGTGGGATTGAATGCAGGGAGGGGAATGGATTTCAAAGTTCTGGAAGGGTTACCATCTGTTGCCAAAAAGAGTGAATTATTTTCAGAAGAAGATAGCTCTTTTTCAGAGAATATGGCTGGTAAATTTTCAGTCTGTGATCTAAATGCTGAAAAGCACCTGTTTCCAGAAAGGAACCTAGGCATAGCAACTCAAAGTGCAGGATACAAAGATTACAGAATTGTCCCAAATGGTCCAGCCTTAAACAACAGTTCTGATCAGTCGGAGACATATGTAATCGCAACGATCGACAAATTTCTTGAAGCATTGGATAGTTCGTATTTGGGCAAGGGTCAAATAGTTGCATCAACAAGTAAAAGTCCTGATGATTTGATGAAATACTTGCCGGAATATATCTACTCTAAACTTAGCAATTTAAGACTGGTAAATTATGAGTTGATGGATCAACCCAGTAAGGATAGTAATGTTGAACTACGATTAAATTATGGAATCGGGATGCAATTGCCAACAAATGCCGGCACGCCATTTATAAATCAATGGAAACCTGTTTCTAACGATGCTGATTTGTTTTCATCTGGCTATTATCAAAACGTTGACAGAGATTTCAGTAAACTACCTTATGGTTTTAATGAAAATATTCTTTTCAGAAAGAGTGGATTAAATGATCAGATAATTGGTAATTCACAACTGTCCAATTTGGATGAAGGTTATTTCTTCATTGGTGTGGAAAATAGGGGTGGTGCAAACTGGGATTATCTGCCGGCAAATCTTGAGCGGCTATTTAAGACAGATTTCATTTCTATAATGCAATCAAAAGACAAGGATCCGGATTCTCAAAACACAACCGGCAGATCTCCATCTGATTTATTTAATAGTAGACCTATGAAAAGGGAAAGCGGTGAAGGGGAAAGCAAGCCGGGGATTACCATTTGCTTAAACAAACCTATGATTGAGCGTGTAATTATTAATGCCAGGGATGTTGATGAAGGATTGAGTGATTTCAGGCAAAGGGTTGAAGGCGTATTATTAGACATAATAAACAGTGCAAAAACAAATTACTAATCATGGCAGAAATTTCGTTCAGCTTAGCTGAATTATTTGAGCGGGCATTTGGTTATAAAAGCCAGGCGTTTCATCCCGAATTTTCCACAGTTCAGGGAGATACATCTCCCTATCGGACGGAGCAAGGGTTTTATGGATCACCATATTATGCTGCTGATGCGCTAGGCAATGAGTATTTTTTGCCAGTTACCATTAGCTATCAGGAAAAGGGAAAGACAAACAGCAATAGCACTGAATTGAGTGCATCCACCGGGCAATTGAAGAAATGGAACCTGCCATATCCTGTTGTATCAATTACCAGCCGTAAGACGATAGTGGAGACACATTTAACAGAACGCAGAGGCTCAGTTAAGGAACTTGTTAACATTCAGGATTATGAAATAAAAATCAGGGGATTTATTATCAATCAGGCAAATGAATTTCCAGAAAGTGATGTTTCGACTTTGCGCAATATTTATGAACAAAACCAGGCATTATCTATTCAATGTCCGATTACTGATATTTTTTTACTCCGGCCCGATAGAAGCGGAAGCGATCAGGTTGTGATCACAGACTTGAAATTTCCTGCGGTGAGTGGTATTAAAAATGTTCGTCCCTATGAGTTAAGCATGATAAGCGATGCTCCCTTTAATTTGGTTTCCATTTCCTAAGCAATAACGAAAAGATATGTTTGTATTATGTAGCGAAATTACGATTGGTAAGTTCAGATTCAGTGGTGTAAATCAGGTTCAGATTTCAAGAAGTATTCATGATATCGAAGAGAAGGCTATAATAAAATTGCCTTCCATAGCAAGAATAGAAACTGATGGTAAAGTACAGCCTGCAAAGGTGATTACGGGTCAGCAGTTTAGTGAAGGTGATCCTGTTACTATAAAACTTGGGTACAACTCAGACCTCAGGACTGAGTTCCGGGGATTTGTGAAACACCAAAACCTGGATATGCCAATGGAGATAGTTTGTGAAGGGTATAGCTGGCTATTAAGAAGGCTTTCAATTTTCGGATTCTGGGAGTCGATAACTGTTAAGAGATTATTGGAAATAGCGGTATCACATCTTGAAAATGGAGCCTCAATCAGTGTTCTGTGTGATGTTCCGATAACCTTGTATAATGTGAAAGTTAACCAGGCAAGCGGGTTTGATATCATTAATAATATTCTGAAGAATACAGACAGATGTCTTAGTTGCTTTTTCATCAGGCCGGATGTTTTATGGTGTGGGCTGATTTATACACCCTATGCAAATGGCAACAAAGTATTCGATCTGGGGACTGTAAACTACCGGTTAGGTTATAATACTTTAAAAGGAAACAGTCTTAAATTAAGGAGTATAAAGAATGAAAAAGCGGAAGTTCATTATCATAAGAAACTACCGGATGGAAGAATACTCACTGCGGTTTCAGATGTTTTCCTTACTCACACAATTTCACGTAGTAAAATACTGAATCACATTTCGGAACAATCATACCTGAAACAGTTGGCAGATGAAAAAGCATTTCAAGTGGGTTATGATGGATATGAAGGAAGTTTAACTGCATTTCTACAACCTTTTGCAGAACCTGGTTATGAGGCATTTATTACCGACGATCGGTTTCCTGAACGGAATGGAACTTATTTGATTGAAAGTGTGGAAGTTTCTTATGGCATAAAGGGAGCCAGGAGAATTTTGGATATAGGCCCACGTTTTGGATTCTCAAATAATGCGCAATGAAAAAAAACACCATAAAAATCAGGGATGGGATCAGGCATCTTGCAGAAAGGCCTTATGAGATAGTAAGCGGGACAGTTGTTGCGGGTAGTGTAAATATTGTTTCAGGCACGATGGATGTGCAGACAAGCGATGGCGCTGATTCAATTGAGGGTGTACTGCTAAATGTAATCACAGACAACCAGTCTGGTATGATTCTCTATCCTAAAGACGGTAGTAATGTGATAATAGGCAGTGTGGATGGACCTGGACAATGGGCTTTGCTTCTGGCTAATGATCTGGAAAGGGCAAAAATAAAAATCGGCGATGTCGTTTTTGAAATGGATAACTCGCAGGTAACTATTCAAAATGGCAGTGTAGTTCTGAACATTTCTGACAGCGTATTTAAGTTGAATTCCGCTACCGAGAGTTTATTTCAGTTGCTGAAAGATTGTTTCACTTACATTACCGAATTAACAGTTCCAACCCCATCAGGTACAAGCAGTATCCCGGTGAATGTGGCTGATTTTAATAATTTACTTACAAGGCTAAATAATTTGTTGTCGGCTTAATATCATACTATGCCACTGGATACTATTACATTGAAGAACTCTATAAAATCTGCCTACCTGGCCAATCTGCCGGTACCGGATATGACACAGATAGCTCAGGTTGATGCTATGTCTACAGCAATAGCAGATGCAATACGGATATTTGTAGAAGGCGCAACAGTAACCAATACCGCAGGATTAATTGCTCCGGGAGGAGGCGGTCCCGTCACTGGTGTTTTTGGTAACACTATTACTTAAAATCGAAGCTTTCTTATCACTTTTAAACTACGGATTTACATGGCACAGGATATGATAGATATAGGGCTTGATGGGGGATATGATCTTATAATTGAAGCCGGAGATTTTGTTATAAAGGAAAGTACTGCCCAGCACCAAAAGCAGTTAATATTAAATAACAAAGGTGATTTCAAGCAAAACCCAACAATAGGAGTAGGCGTATTTGACTATATGGATGATGAGAATTTCCAGGAATTGACCCGGAATATCAGTGTTGAGTTTACACGCGATGGAATGGATGTAATTGCAGTAAAAATAATGCAGGATGGGGTGATTAAATCAGACGCGTATTATTCCTGACCTGCTTTATATCCCGTAATCAAATTGTAACCTGATTTATAAAATGGAATGATACCGCGTATGAATAAAATTGTAGTAATGCCTAATCAAAGTATTCCGGATATAATACTGCAAGGCTGTGGTTCACTGGAAGCCGGTATGCAGTTTTGCAGGGATAATGATATTTCTATTGCTCAATATCCTGATATAGGTACAGTATATACTGCCAGCCAGACTGCATTAGCAGCGGGAGACCCCGGTGTTTTACAATACCTGGCTCAGAATAACATTGTAATAGGTACTTTAGGTAGTGTTCCTGATTTGGGATATTCTATCATGTTAAAGCCTGTAATGCACGCTGTCCCGACAGTTCCTGATCCTCCTTCGGTATCCGGATATTATGTTTATGATCTTATTGCTGATCCTGGGGCATTTATCAACGTAAACCCAATTGCTTCATTGCCATATCCTTCTCTGGATAATATTGTTTGCTATGAAACTGAAGAAAGGTTTATTGCAGGTCTTTCTCCTGATACAAGAGCGCAGAACCCTACTACCTTGCTAATGAGTTATAAGCAGTTATCCTATAACATACCATGGATTTCAGGACGAGGTTTTATGATGATTTGGAGCGATCTCAGCTCAACTGAAAAGACAGCGACTTTTGTTGATGATGCAGGTTATAAGGCTTATGTAAGTCCATTAATTGTATTGGATAATGTTACGCAGACAGTAGAAGAATACCTTATTGCTGACCTGGCTGTCGGGTTGGTAAGTGCCGGTCGTAATTCAGTTACACTAAGGCTCACAAGGAGTCATTCACCAATTGGCCATATCGATTTTATTACGCATAGTATGAGTTGGCTGCACGATGCAGCCGGCGGCACTCCTGATCCGCTGGATCCGGGAAATCCTGATAAAACAATAGTTACACTTGTGGCGGGTACATATTCTTTTGGAGTGGGTACTATTTACATCAATGGCACAACTACATATCCTGCCAGTTCTTTTAGCATGGTCGTAAAAGTTAGTTAGCGCTTCTGTCAGCGTATATTGATTCTTACCGGGTTATTTCCGTTTTTCTATTTAATTTATAACAGTCTTTATTCTCCCCGAAAGGGAACACTTATCTATGGCAAGAAGTATAGCACAAATTCAGGCATCAATGGTGACAGCCAAAGCCGCCGACAGCACTTTAAGTAGTCTGAGCAGCACCAGCATGACCGCAGTCTGGTTACTGTGGACCTATATAGTGGCTACATGCCAATGGGTTTTGGAAAATTTGTTTGATGCACATAAAGCTGAAGTATCAGATATTATTGCTTCCCAAAAGCCTCATACCCTTCAATGGTATGTAAACAAAGCCAAGGCATTTCAATTTGGAGTGGCATTACCTGATGATAGCGATGTCTATACGGTTGTTCCTCCTGTGGATCTTACAACTTTGGTGGTAAAATTTGCTGCTGCTGTAGAACTAACAAACCTGGTAAGGATAAAGGTAGCCAAACTGGCGGGAGGAGTTCTTTCACCTTTGACCTCGTTGCAATTAACAGCCTTTGCAAATTATATGGGCAGGTTAAAAGATGCCGGTGTTCGCCTGCAGTGCACCAGCGGTAATCCCGATACTTTTCAACCAACAATGATCATTTACTATGATCCGTTGTTACTGGATGCAACCGGCGCACGACTGGATGGTACGTCTTCAACACCTGTTAAAGATGCAGTAAATGCATTTCTCGACAGTCTGCCATTTAACGGAGTATTTATTCTGAATAGTTTTATTGCTGCTATGCAGTCGGTGCCTGGTGTTGTAATAGCAGATGAGGTTTCAGTTCAGGCGTTTTATGGTTTGGTTCCACCTGTTGCGATTTCAGCGCGCTATATTCCCGATGCCGGCTATATGGCTTTGGATAACGGATGGTTTACTGCTCATGTTAGCTATGTGGCATATGCCATTTAATTCCTTTCAGGATGTTTATTTATTTAAAATGTTGATGACTCAAATTTGGCTTAATTTTTATGGGATTCTATGATGTTGATTTTGGAGTACTGGTGCGAACTATAGTGCCCGTGAGACTTAGGAATAATATTATGCTGGCATGGTTGGCGGTATTGGTAAGTCCTGTTGTCTGGCTGTATAATTTGTTTAAGGCAAACAGAGATGATCATCTCTACGATCTCAGCCATAACAGCCAGGTCTGTTATCTCCGGGCTGCCCTGAATGATCTTTTTGATCCTGTTTCCAGGGGGATATTAATTGAAGACGGGCCTTTTAAAGATCCCCTTTACCTGTATCTGGTGCCTGAAAGCAAGCCACTATGGCTGGGTCTGGTCAGTGAGGAGGGAACAACATCATATCCCGATCCGGAAGTGCTTTATATGGATTCTGAAACCGCTTTGTTGGGTATCAGTTTTATTGTTAAGGTACCGGTAGTTGTGGCCGGTGGCTCCGGATATGATGTTCTAAGGCTCAGGGCACTGGTCGATCATTACCGTTTGCCGGGCAGGAAGAATTACAGTGTGGTGACTTATTAAGAATGATAAAAAGTACATAATAATGAAAGCAATTGATTTTACACATGCCGGTGGATTCCCACTTACCCAGGACGAACTGGATTACCTGCAACAGGCTTATACCGAGTGCATCAATGCATTGGCGCTTATGGGTGGTAGTGGCCCGACCCTGATATCTGGTATGGAAACAACAGTTTCCGGAGGTACTACCACTGTTGCCGTTGGATGGTTTTTTTATAATGGAGAAATGATAAAATTCATTTCAGGTTCTTACTCAGTTGTACCTCCCGGTGATGTAATACTGGTAAATATAACACCATCATCGGGCAGTCTTATATACAATGACGGCAGCAGCTACGGAGCTATATTGAATAAGACAGCTACACTGCTTGCAGGACCAACAGCTACCACATCTACACAATTTCCATTATCAGCGCTTCAGCCTTACCAAGTTGTATTCGGGCAGAATGGACGGGATACTGCATGGAGCTCGCTGGCTGTTAGTACGCCGGTTTTGAGTGGAGGTGTCACCGGGACTGTTTATTACAAGAAGGATGTACTGGCTAATACTTTACAGATCAGAGGACTTCTGACAGCCAACTACGCCCAGAATTTTGCTGCATCGCCTGCTGCTCTTTTCTATAATATGGGTTCACTGCCTGCCGGATATATTCCTGCCAATACAGCTTATTTCACAGCCCAGTATTTTGTAGCGGGATTAATAAAAGATGATCTTGGTATTGGTTGGATAAAGCAGGTGAATTGTGGCGTTAATACTTTAGGCCAAATTTCAATTAATTGGATACGGCCAGATGTGCTGATTGGTGGTTATGGAATTGAATTTAACACAATCATTCCACTAGATTAATCGCTAGATTCTTGCAGTCCCTTGTCGTGTAAACAGCAATAGGTATACAATAATAAACAGCATTGATGTAATGGCTGAGGCTGCCACTTTGAGCAGTAAGAAACCAATATTCGAAAGGTTCCACAATTCAATAGTGAAGAATACAAAATGATGGAGTATGATGAGAAAGGCGCTGTAAACCAGGAACGGCATCCAGCCCATTGTTTTAATATTGGGATGCTGACCGGTATATTCCGATAAATTGCGGGGCAATAACGCACTGAGCACATTGGTGCGCAGGTAGGCAATAAGTATGGTAGCGCAGGCATGCATTCCTGCAGTGTTCATAAATGTATCAACGGTTGTGCCCAGTATAAATCCCATTATAAGCAGCGCCCAGACCGGAGTCTCAAATGGAAGCAGTAAAATAAAAAGCGGATAGACATATGGAATAAAGATAGGGAAGCCGGAAGGCTCACTCCACCAGCGCAGTGTGATCTTATTCAGGATCAGCACCTGTAGCAGGATGATAATGCAAAAGCGTAAGATGTTTTTAATATAAACGTTCATACTACCTTATTGACTTTTAACCTTACTCTTAAATCTGCCAACGCCATAAACTCTATTTTTTCTTAGCAGAGTCTTCAAGCATTTTCTTTTCAAATGCCATTTTATTTTCAATTACATACACGTATTGCAGGTTATGAAAATTGGTGGATGATTGTAAGTAAATGAGCTTAATTCCCTTTTTTTGTTCGATCTCGGTTTTTATTACGGTACCAAACAATATATCGGGAGGAAAGTAAGAAAAGCTTGTGGTAAATACCGAATCGCCCTTCTTTACCTCTACATGCTTGGGCACTTCTACCATGGTAAGTACATCAGGGCTTTTCTCATCCCATACCACAAATCCGGTAGTTCCGCCTTTCAGCTTGGCGCTCACTTTCTGCTTGCCGCTCAGAATTGAAAAAACACTCGAGTAATGTGCGGATACGTGCTCCACCCGACCCACAACCCCCGTGCCCGAAATGACTGCCATGTTTTTGGTTATTCCATCTTTCGATCCGCGGTTAAGCGTAATATAGTTATCGCTGGCATTAATGGAGTTATTGATAACACGGGCTGTCCGGTACAGGTAGTCCGCATATTTCACTATATGCACCGATGTATCTGTGGGTAAGATCTTAATCTGAACCAGGCTGTCCTTAAGTGTATCAATACTATGCCACTGGTCAATCTTTTTGCGCAATGCCGCATTTTCGTTCAGCAGGCTGTCATTCATTTTTCTTAGCCCGAAGTAATAGACTACATCGTTTTGTTTTTTATAAACGAGTCCCGAAACCGTGTTGGCCGAACTGACAATATCATTTCCCTGCAGGCTGTTCGTCCGCTCAATTAGCATGATGCACACAATTTCCAGCGATAGAAATAGTATGAGATTGAAAAAGCGGCGTATGAATAATATGAAATTGCGCACTCGTATTTCAGAATTTGGAATTCACTATAACAAAAATCATTGCATTATAACAACAATTTCCCAGATCCCATATTAAAGCCATTTTGTGCTTGCGCACATTTATTAAAGGTCAATAAAATAAAACCCATTATTTACCAACTGCCTCAAACAGGAACCAACACTAAATTCACGGATCCCCTTTACAGGCAAGGGGTTTATTTCATTAGGAATGGCATTCTTGCAATATTCTTCAAAGCCATGCCGGTTCCCCTTACTACTGCACGCAACGGATCATCAGCTACATGTACCGGTAGTTTGATCTTATGCGAAATGCGTTTATCCAATCCGCGTAGCAGAGCTCCACCGCCTGTCAGATATAATCCACGGCGGTAAATATCAGCAGCAAGCTCAGGTGGCGTGCTTTCAAGTGCTTTCAGAATGGCCTCCTCAATTTTGAAAATTGATTTATCCAATGCTTCCGCTACTTCCTGATAGGTCACCATGATCTGCTTTGGAATACCGGTTACAAGGTCGCGGCCATTTACCGCGATATCATCGGGTGGATTATCAAGTTCCTTAAGCGCTGAGCCTACATGTATCTTTATCTGCTCCGCGGTACGCTCACCTATCATAAGGCTATGATACCTGCGCATAGTTTCCATGATATCACTTGTGAATTCATCACCTGCAATCCTGATAGATTGATCGCATACGATGCCCGCAAGCGCGATCACAGAGATACCTGTAGTACCACCACCAATGTCGATGATCATATTGCCGGTTGGTTCTTCCACGTCAATACCAATACCCAGTGCGGCAGCCATAGGCTCGTGTATCATGTATACCTCCTTGGCGCCTGCCTGTTCGGCAGAATCGCGCACAGCACGTTTTTCAACTTCTGTGATACTGGATGGAATACAGATTACCATGCGCCAACTGGGCGGAAACATTGGTTTCTTTGGGTAAACCAGTTTGATCATTTCACGCAGCATACCTTCGGCTGCATTGAAATCGGCTATTACGCCGTCTCTCAGTGGCCGAATGGTTTTCAGGTTCTCATGTGTTTTTTCGTGCATCATCATGGCCTTTTTGCCCACTGCTACAATTTTATTTGTAGTGCGGTCTATAGCCACAATTGATGGTTCGTCAACAACCACCTGGTCATTATGTATGATTAATGTATTGGCTGTGCCAAGATCTATTGCGATTTCCTGTGTAAGAAATTTAAAAAAGCCTAAAAAACTCATTATGGCGGTAATTTTATAATAATCGCAAAAGTGCGAAAAAACTGATAGAGTTTCGGACTGATTTATCCGTATCACACAAAATTATGCAAATAATCATCCCCAAAGTGGTAATTTATGCTACTTGTCAATTATTTACTGAATTTGTGAAATTATTTTGTTGTATTATTATATATATGTTTAATAAATTTCGTTTGCCGGCGCATCAGAGAGCGTAAAAATACATTTCACGGGTACTAAGTGCACATGTATGACAATAGATTTAATGTCTGCTAATTGCCATTTTTTGCTACTTTTGCACCTCGGGCGTTGAGCCCGATTTTTATATCTGCTCATCGCGCTTTTTTTGATTTTTTGATTTTAATTCTGAATTGTATATATAATGCCGCGCGATCTTTCTATTAAAAGTGTTCTCATTATTGGTTCCGGGCCCATTATCATCGGGCAGGCTTGTGAATTCGACTATTCTGGTAGCCAGGCGGCAAGAAGCCTGAGGGAAGAGGGGATTAAGGTAATACTTATCAACTCCAATCCTGCCACTATCATGACCGACCCGATTATGGCCGATAGGGTTTACCTGTTGCCGCTTACGGTGGAAAGCATTGAGCAGATACTGGAAGAAAATGATATCGATGCAGTATTGCCTACCATGGGTGGTCAGACTGCACTTAACCTGGCTAAAGAAGCTGATGAACTGGGAATATGGGAGCGCTTCAATATACGCCTCATAGGTGTGGATATTAAAGCAATCGACAAAGCCGAAGACCGTGAATTATTCAGAAAATGGATGATTGAACTGGGTGTGCCGGTGGCTGAAGCAAGAACGGCTAATTCTCTGCTGGAAGGTAAAGAGTTTGCTCAGCAGATCGGTTTGCCTATTGTTATCAGGCCATCATTTACTCTTGGTGGCTCAGGTGGCGGTATTGTTATGCAAAAGGAAGAACTGGACGGTGCATTGGAGCGCGGACTTACCGCATCGCCGATGCATGAGGTGCTCGTGGAAAAAGCTGTACTGGGCTGGAAAGAATTCGAACTCGAGTTGCTGCGCGATATGAATGATAATGTGGTGATCATTTGCACAGTAGAAAATTTCGATCCGATGGGAATTCATACCGGCGACAGCATTACTGTGGCTCCCGCAATGACATTGAGCGATACTGCATTTCAACTGATGCGTAATACTGCAATAAAGATGATGCGCGACCTGGGCAACTTTGCCGGAGGTTGTAATGTGCAGTTTGCATTGAATCCTGAAACAGAAGAGATCATTGCTATTGAAATAAATCCACGCGTAAGCCGTTCATCTGCACTGGCATCAAAAGCCACCGGATACCCCATTGCCAAGATAGCTGCTAAACTCGCTGTGGGCTATGCGCTCGATGAACTTAAAAATCAGATTACACTTACTACATCTGCTTATTTTGAACCGGCGCTTGATTATGTAATAGTAAAAATGCCCCGGTGGAATTTTGATAAATTCAAAGGAGCCGATGATACCTTAGGACTGCAGATGAAATCGGTAGGAGAGGTAATGGCCATTGGCCGTACTTTTCCTGAGGCATTGCAAAAGGCTTGTCAGAGCCTGGAGAATAATGCTACCGGTTTGTCATTTATCAGCACCAGCAGGCTTCGCCCGGAAGAGCTGATCAATACATTGAAAAGGCCAACCTGGGATCGCATCTTCCGTATCAAGGAAGCTATGGCAGCAGGTGTTTCAATAAAAACAATTCGTGAACTTACCCATATTGATAGTTGGTTTTTATTCCAGATTCAGGATATTGTAAATCTTGAAAATGAGATACGCAAGTACAAGCATCTGGAAAAGTTGCCTAACGATTTGCTGGCACAGGCCAAGCAAATGGGTTTTGGAGATGAGCAGATTGCCGAATTGGTGAAAGACTGTACAGCCGAAGAGGTTTATGAACACAGGAAATCATTGGGTATAACAAGGGTGTTCAAAATGGTGGATACCTGCAGCGCAGAGTTTGAAGCAAAAACCCCTTACTATTACAGTACTTTCGAAAACAAAGCGATTCCTCATTCCGGAACCGAAAGCGAAATTGTTTCCAACGAAAGTCACCTGGCAGGTAAGAAAAAAGTGATTGTATTGGGTTCGGGCCCTAACAGGATAGGTCAGGGAATTGAGTTTGACTATTGCTGTACACATGGGTTGATTGCTATTCGCGAATGCGGGTATGAATCGATAATGGTTAATTGCAATCCGGAGACTGTATCAACAGATTTCGATATTGCTGATAAGCTATACTTCGAACCCGTTTACTGGGAGCATTTATGGGAGATAATTGAACACGAAAAGCCGGATGGCGTTATTGTTCAGTTGGGTGGACAAACCGCATTGAAACTGGCTAAGAGGCTGCATGAAAAAGGAATTAAAATAATAGGCACATCGTTTGATAATATGGATATTGCCGAAGACCGTGGCCGTTTCAGCGATACGCTGAAGGAGCTGGGTATTCCTTATCCAAACTACGGCACGGCCTATACTACTGATGAGGCCATTGAGGTGGCTAAACAGGTAGGATATCCGGTGCTTGTTCGCCCCTCTTATGTTCTTGGCGGACAGCGGATGCGCATCGTGATCAATGATGATGAGCTGGAAAAGAGCGTGGTAAGTTTGCTCAAACATTTGCCGGGAAATAAGATTCTTATAGATCATTTCCTCGACAGATGCCAGGAAGCTGAGGTTGATGCCATATGCGATGGTGAAGATGTGCATATAATGGGTATCATGGAGCACATTGAACCGGCAGGTATTCACAGTGGCGACAGTCATGCGCTGCTGCCCGTTTTTAACCTGGGGCCGCTGGTAGTAGAAGAGATGGCAGATATAGCAAGGAAAATTGCGCTTCGTTTGAATGTAAAAGGGCTGATAAATATCCAATTTGCAATAAAGGACAGCAAGGTATTTGTGATCGAAGCTAATCCGCGTGCAAGTCGCACCACTCCTTTTATTGCAAAAGCATATGGAATTCCTTACCTCAATATTGCTACCAAGGTAATGTTGGGTGAAGTGAAACTGAAGGATCTGAATATAGTACAGAAGCTGGACGGTTTTGCGGTTAAGGAGCCGGTATTCAGTTTCAATAAATTCCCGAATGTAAATAAGGAACTGGGACCTGAAATGAAGAGTACAGGCGAGGCCATCAGGTTTATTAAAAATCTGCGCGACCCTTGGTTCAGACAGTTGTACAAGGAAAGAAGTATGCACCTGAGTAAATAATGAGATCAGGGAAATGGAATGGTTGCAGCAATTAATCTATGATTTTAATTCCCGGGTTTACTATTGAATTTCAGTCTTTTAAATATATTTGCATGAAATAGCTTTTCATGAGAAATGTATTTTGGATATTGATACTTTGTACGCTGGTAAATCACAGCCTCATTGCCCAGATAAGCCTTGATAGTACAAGCTATCCCGGATCGTTAATAGGTAAAGACAGCCTGAAAGTAACCACAAGTAATTATGCTTTTCCATCATTAGCGCCTGCTACACCTGGCATGTGGGATTTAAGCACGGTAACTGATTCGGTTCCTGTATTATTTGCTTATCGGGTAACGACTGATTCTTTTCAATTTGCTGATAGTAACAATTTCGTTTTCAACATTTTTAATTATCAAGGTAACATTCAATCTTCAGTTTCAGCAGTGAATTTTTCTGGAAAAAGTGTTAAAATTAGCAGATCTGCAAATAGTATTATGTCATGGACCTTAGGAACTTCCGATAGCTTCATAATTCCTGCGCAAACAATGACATATTCCGCTCCACATATAAAAATTGCGTTTCCGGCTACGTATAATAGTAACTGGTCCTCGGCTTATCAATCAGATCTTAATTTTCAATTGACTTACTTGTTAGGTGGCGACACACTGGCGCCGGGTATTATCCGGAGCTATACTATTGAAAAAGACACAGTTGTAGGATGGGGTAAGCTGAGTGTAAAAGATGTCGGCGGAAGCCCCTCACCATTCCTGAATGTATTGCAGGTAAAAACAATAATAACCCAGGTAGATAGTTATTTCCTGAAAGGAGTGCCATTCACAAATACCATGCTCACATTTTTCGGCGTAAGCCAGGGCCAGAAAGACACGATATACGAGCAGAACTATTACCGTTCGCAGGAGGTAACCCCACTGGCTAAGGTAGAATTCAGGGATGCGGCATATACTCAGCCATATAAGGCCACTACGCATGTGCAAAGACTCCAAAATGTGGGTGTTGCCACACAGACGCAGGAGGAAGGAATTCGAGTTTATCCTAATCCTGTAACAAATGGCTTGCTCCATATTGACCTGCCGCCAGGTGCATCCGATGGGGAATATGAATTGATGGATATGAATGGGAAAAAGATCAAATCCGGTAAACTTCAGTCTGGCTCAGCTTGCCTGTCGCTGCCAAATCTATCTGCCGGTATTTACTTTCTGAAAATATTGCGACAGGGAGCACAGGAATATATAACCCCTTTAGAAATCGGTAACTGATTATTACCCGGTTTCAGATTCAGAGGCCTGATTTTTAACTATCTTACTGCCCTGAATTTACGGTACGGCTATTCTTTATATGAATATAGATAACAGCGAATTAAAATTACCTTCCAGGATTGCGCTCATCGCGATGGGGGTATTATTATTGGCCGGTATTGTCTTCTACAAGGAAAGAAGCTTGTTTGCAGATGCTGCATATGTCCTGTACAGTATTATCAATAACCATTCACTGGCTATACAAGAGCACAGATACGGTTCCTTTATTACCCAAATGGTTCCGCTGCTGGGGTTGAAATTGCACTTGCCTGTAAAGTACCTGGTTATAGGGTATGCAGTCAGTTTTAACCTGTTTTATTTTTTGGTTACAACCCTGCTTGTTTTTCGGTTCCGGCAGTATGGACTGGCTATTCTTATGGCGCTCTATTATGTTGAGCTGGTCACCGATTCCTGGTTCTGGATAAGCAATGAAATTCAACAGGCAGTTGCATGGATGTTTCTATTCCTCGGGTTTATGATTTATTGTGGTATAAAAGGAACCAGCAAACCTTTGTTTTACTCAGGCTTTATTGTATTGGGTTTCCTTACGATATTCACTCATTTTATCGTTATTATTCCGCTGTTTTTTCTTGGCGTGTATCTCTGGCTCGATAAAAAATACTGGCCGTTTTCCTCGGTAAATTCAATGGTACTTGGTAGTATTCTGATAGCAATGATCGGACTAAAGTATGCATTCAGTGTCTATAACCATTCTTACGATAATTATCAGCTTCGGGAGCTTATGCACATATCTTTGAAAGATATTTTTCTATCCTTTTCAACTCCCGTTGTTACCGTATTTCTCCATAGGTGCCTGACCATTTATTGGCCGGTCATAATCATACTGATACTTGGGTTTGTAAGCCTAATCAAAAAAAGAGACTGGAAATTGGTAGCCTGGGTTTCTTTTTCCTGCCTGGGTTATCTGGGTATTATGGGGTTGATCTATGGTAGTGATTCAGGCCTGACGCAACTGTTTCACATAGAGAGTGAATGGCAGTGTCTGGGTATTATTGCCTGCACTCCTTTTGTTTTTTCATTTCTGCCTGGCAGAAAAGTTCGGTTTTCGGTTTTTGCAATAGCGCTTGTTTTCCTGGTCAGGTTGTGTTACATAGGTTCTTCTGCTTCAATGTTCACTTGGCGCATTCATTTGCAGGAAAAGATATTGGCCCAGATGAAAAGAAAAGGGATTAACAAATTAGTACTGTATGATGATAGTCCTGAAATAAGGAACAAAATAATCCTGGACTGGGGCGCCTCCTATGAAAGCCTGATAGCTTCGGCTATGGACATGGATAGTCCTCAGCTCATCTATTCCTTTATTAACCGTAATGACAAGGCGGCAATTCAGGCGCTGGCTCCCGGTAATTTTCATACCCTTTTTGGTGCAGTATCGGCCAGTAGTCTCAATCATGAATATTTCAACACAGATACTGTCAGGTCTGCTGCTGTTATGAGTTATGAAGAGTTTTTGAAGGATTAGACCAATTAATAAGTAAATTTGCCTTCCGCTATAAAATACTAATGATGCAAACAAAACGGCCACAGGATAGCTTTGTAATAATGTCTGAACTCGTATTGCCCAATGATACCAATACACTGGGTAACCTTATGGGTGGAAAGTTGATGCACTGGATGGATATTGCCGCTGCCATCTCTTCACAAAAGCATTGCAATTGCCCGGTAGTTACGGTTTCAGTAGATAATGTGTCTTTTACCCAACCGGTAAAACTTGGTAACCTGCTCACTATTGAATCGAAACTTACCCGGTCATTCAATACTTCAATGGAAGTATATTTAAGGGTGTGGGGTGAAGACCTTTCCGCTCAGTACAAATATCTTTCCAATGAAGCCTATATGACATTTGTGGCACTTGACCCCAACGGCAGGCCGCGTGTAGTTCCTGAATTGGTTCCTGAAACTGATGCCGAAAAGAAAATGCACGAAGGTGCACTTCGTCGCCGGCAGTTGCGCCTTATTCTTGGCGGCAAGATGAAGACTGAAGAAGCGGGTGAATTAAGGGCCTTATTTTTTAAGGAGGACTAAACGGTTATCACTGATTAGAAGAAACCTGAATTAACTTTTATAAATACAAAACCAAATGATACTCGACCGTACTTCACCACCAGTAATACATGATGCGATAGATTTTGAATTTAATCTGCCCCCGATCAATACTCATCAACTGGATAATGGTATACCACTATACTGGCTGGATGCAGGTGTACAGGATATTGTACAGATTGACTGGATATTCCCTGCAGGTTTATGGTATGAGCAAAAACCATCGGTAGCACAGGCAACTGCAGGTATGCTTAAGAGCGGCACTTCCAAACATAGCGCTGAACAAATAAACGAGGCGCTTGAATTTTATGGTGCCCAGCTTAAAACCACTGCCGGAAACGATTATGCTACCCTCACACTTTATGCGCTCACCAAACACCTGCCCTCATTACTGCCTATGGTAAATGAGATCATTACTGATACTGTTTTTCCTGAACAGGAGGTAGAGATACATAAGCGGAATGTGATTCAAAAATTGCTGGTTAATCTGCGGCAATGTGAGTTTGTTGCCAACCAGCAGATAGATGCACTGCTATACGGGGAGAATCATCCCTATGGCCGGTACTCTAAAAAGGAAAATATAGATTCCATTACACGTGATGACCTGGTACAATTTTATTCGCTTAATTACAACCTGGCTAATGTGAAGATTTTTATGGCCGGTAAAATTGGTGATACTGAGGTGAAATACCTGAACGATATTTTCGGTAAACAAACATTGAATAAAACAGAACCTAAAAGAGATAGTTTTATTGTGCCTCCGATGGGTAGCCGTATTCATGAATTCAATAATGACCCGAATGGGGTTCAGGGGGCAATACGGATAGGTAGATTATTCCCAAACAGGCATCATCCTGATTATGCGCCAATGGTGGTACTTAATACGCTTTTTGGTGGGTATTTTGGTTCAAGGCTTATGAGTAATATCCGTGAAGATAAGGGCTTCACCTATGGTATATACAGCAGCATTACTCCTGAGCTAAACGGCGGATCAATGATTATTCATACTGAAACCGGCCGTCAGGTAGTTGAGCCTGCGATTAAGGAAATCTACTCGGAAATGGAAATCCTTTGCAATGATCTGGCTTCAGATGACGAATTGCTACTGGTGAAAAATTATTTGCTTGGAGGTCTGCTTGCTGATCTGGATGGTCCGTTTTCAATATTGCAGCGTTGGCGCACTCTTATTCTCAATGGCTTTACCAAGGAACATTTTTACAACAACATAAAAATTTATAAGTCCATTACAGCCACAGAACTACAACTCCTTGCCCGGAAATATTATAGCCCTGATAACTTCTACCAGGTAGTAGTTATTTAAGCCTTTATTACCCATGCAAAGAGTTGGAAGTTGATGAGCCGGCTATTTTTGTTTCAAGACCTAACCGCATCGCGAACCAGAAGTACTTTAAGTCACTTGTTGCCTATCCGTTTGAATAACTGAAAGGCCTGAATTAACACAATTTTCCCAATTTGGAGGTAGTATAAGTTGCAATTTGTTACATGAAATGAGTAATATTATATTCTGTTCAAAGGAATAACCACTCATAACTATGATGCAATTAATAAGATACTCTTTGCTGCTCTTATGTATTGGGGGGCTATTTGGTTGTAATTATTTCATAGGTCATAAGTTCAGGCAGGATTATAAAGAAGCAGGTGCATTGCTGCATAAGGACTCCATACATCAGTCCTATCTCAAGGCCCATATGAAAAATGGGGATGTTTATGTTTTCAAAAACAATAACTGGAAGATAGATGAAACCAAAACAATGGTTGCCGGAGATGCTATCCAATATAATTTCAAAAGGCTTGTTGTTGCAGAGAAGTATTTTTCGGTTCCAATAAATGATGTGGCCATTTTTGAAACCAATGAACCTATTCAGAATAAAGATGCAGGACGTGTAATAGCATTGGCTATCCTCACCGGTGCCGACTTAATTGGCGATCTGTATTGCATTACCAATCCAAAAGCATGCTTTGGCTCCTGCCCTACCTTTTATTACCAGCGCGACAACAATATTAATTATGCCAATGCCGAAGGCTTTTCCAGTTCTATTTGCCCTTCGTTGGAGGCAGGAGACATAGATGCATTGAACAATACGGAGCAAACCAAGGGTGAGTTTGTACTCACTATGAAGAACGAAGCCCTTGAAACTCATGCTGTAAACCAGGTGAAGCTTTTTGCGGTGCCCAGGCAAAAAGGACACAGAATATTTAACGGCACCGATGATAATTTTTATGATTGCAGGGATATCGTTGGTTTGACCAATGCATCGGCGCAGGGAACAGACATCACTAATGATCTTCAGCTTATAGATGACCGCGAATATTATAGTGCCACCGACTCCAGTAATCTGCCAGAAAAAGAAACGGTAAATATCTCCATTACCAATACCAGGTCTGAAAATGGCGCGGGTATTATTCTGAATTTCCGGCAAACTTTGCTGACTACTTTTTTACTGTACAGCGCATATGGCTATATGGGCGATGAAGCTGGTGATATGTTTGCCAATATAGAAACAAGTAGCCTGCTGCGCAAAAAACTGAGCAATCCGTATAATATATTGGGTGGCATAGATATTATGGCATGGAATAATAAAGCCGCAAAATGGCAATTGATTCAGACCATTTACGAAACAGGTCCAATTGCCAGGAATCTTCAGTTTGTACCACTTCCTGACGAGGTCAGTAAACAGAAAGATGTCAAAATTCAGCTCAGGATGTGTAAAGGTTGCTGGAGGATAGATTATGCTGCCCTCGGTGTAGGTGTCAGTAAAATTGATCCAACAGAAGTGTTGCCATCAAAGGTTATAAAGAACGGACAAGCAGATAAAGATGCACTTGCGAATATGCAGACGGATGATAAACAATATGAAGCTTCTGTGCCCGGCGACCGTTACCAGTTGTATTTTGATTTGCCGGTGCAGAATGATGATTATGAGTTGTTTGTTTATTCCAAAGGGTATTACCTGGAATGGATCCGCAAAGAGTGGCTGGCAGAAAAGAACCTGCCCAAGCTTAAGGGAATGATAACCAATAATAAGGATGTTTGGCGGTCACTTGCCACTGAGTTCAAAATGGTAGAGGGGAAAATGGAATCAACTTTCTGGGGAAGTAAAATTTCGGGTACCGTAACAAAATAGCAAATGAAAAAGATACACTATTGCTTATTGTTTATTCTTATCACGCTTTCGGCTTGTGGCCGGTATAATGTACCGAGGCCTAAGGACAGCTACCTGAACAGTTATGGCGCGATCATTAATATTTACAACAGAAATGGCAAGCAAATCGGGTCGGGAGAGCTTATTGCAGCAATGAACAATAAAGTGTATGTACTCCACCATAAGGTTGTGGCATACGATGATTCAGATGTTATCACCGGAAAGCTGATCATTGCCCGAACCAGCGACCATCCGGAGGCAATATCGACATGGGGGGCATTGTTACCATTAACCTCTTTTGCACATGGTTTCGGGATGTTGCTTTCATTACCGGTTAACCTGGCAGTAGGTGTTTCTATAGCTGTTTCGGCCTCATCTTCTGCCTATACTATCAGGTATCCATCTGAGATAAGCCGTGAAAACCTAAGCAAGTTTGCAAGATTTCCACAGGGTATCCCAACAAACATTACGCTGAATGACCTTGACAATACAGACAAAAGAAGATAATCCAATTGGTATTTTACTCCCTGAGAATAGTATCAGGTGGTGAGTAATTTAGAGTACTTACCCGTTTTGGTAATCCTGTCAGGTAATCCGTTTGTACCACCGTTGATAACTTTAGTTATTTTAGTAATGGTATTTTCATCTACACCCGCATCGGCTGTTGCAGAAAGATTACGGCTGTTCCAGTACCATGCAGCTGATAACATGGAGTAATTTGTGGCAACCAGATCAGCATTTGCGGTAGCAATATCCAGGCCAATAGACTTAAAGAAAGCTGTATAGTTTGTTTTGCCGGTTAACTGCAAACCTCCGCGCCCCCTGTATCGCCATCCATCGCCACTTGCTTCATCGCCATTGCCATTGCGGCTGGCATATACGTGGTTGGCAATTTTTTCAGGTTGTCTTGCATACTGATTGGCCAAATCAGGAGTAGGGAAGTACTTTTTAAATGTGGCCAATAGTCCATCAGCCGAATAGTTCAGGTTTTCGGAGAATGTTTTGAAACCTCCTGTTTCATGGTCGCACTATCCCAGGAAATTTGCCAGCCTGTTCGCAGTATTAATTTCAAATTTCGCCATTACATCGGCTAATTGACCGAAAATAATGTCTGGCACTGCGCCTTTTAGTTTTGAGATGTCCATAAGATTGTTTTTTGTTTGTTGTTTGAGTAAAAATAGCAAAAATTGGTAAACAGTATAATTGGGTGCAATACATGATGTTTATCAAGTTAATGAACAATTGAAAGGACTTACTAAAGTACGTTTCGGAGTCAAGGGCGATTGATGACTTTATATTTCTCTAAGTATAAGACCTATTTTTTGAACGACTTCAAAATCTTCAATTACCCATTGATTATATTCCTTGAAAGCATCCGGGGTGAAAGTTATTTTTCTCATGCTCTCTTGCTATTGGCATAAGCCTCTAGTTCATCAATGGATTGGAATGTTATAAGATCGGTTCCAAGTTCCAGTTGTTTTTTAGAGCGATCCAATGCTTCTTTATATTTTTGCTTTTTATCATCATAGGTTATGGTCAATTCCGCTTCATCATCTCCCTGAAACAAAAATTTCAGACGTTCCAATAATGAAACATTTAATTCTGAAATCTTAACTTTTATAACCGCATCCATAAAAACCGCTTTCTGCGAAGTTAGGTATATTATAATAAAAAAAGCCTCTAAGTAGTAGCAAGTAATAAATTTACAGGCAATAAACTGCCACATTTCTCCCACATTCCCCATATTAGCACATTACCCTTACCTTTGCGCAAATTTTCAAAAACAAAATGGCATTACAAGCAGGTATTGTGGGGTTGCCCAACGTAGGAAAGTCAACATTATTTAATGCGGTGAGCAATAGCGCCAAAGCGCAGGCATCCAATTACCGTTTCTGTACCATAGAGCCTAATATAGGCCAGGTGGATGTGCCGGATGAGCGACTGAATAAACTGGCCGAACTGGTTCAGCCAAACAGGATATTACCTACTACAATTGAATTTGTGGATATTGCCGGCCTTGTAAAGGGCGCAAGCAAGGGGGAAGGTCTTGGAAATAAGTTCCTGGCCAACATCAGGGAAGTAGATGCCATTGTGCATGTGATCCGTTGTTTTGAAGATGAGAATATTCTGCGTGATGAGGGAGACATCAATCCCATCAGCGATAAGGAGATCATTGATACCGAGCTGCAACTGAAAGACCTGGAGAGTGTAGAGAAAAAGATACAGCGGCTGGAGAAAATGCTTAAGGCAGGCGACCCTAAAGTGAAGCATGCCTATGAGGTGTTGCAGGATTGCCTGAAACACTTATCAGAAGGCAAGAATATTCGTGGCATGCAACTTGAAGGTGAAGACAGGGAAGCTATAGCAGACATATTTTTACTGACCGATAAGCCGGTGCTTTATGTTGCAAATGTGGATGAAGCGGCACTGCTTACCGGCAACAAATATTCGGATGCACTGGTGAAAGTAGCCACTGAAGAGGGCGCACAGGTGATAGTAATGAATAACTCAATTGAGGCCCAGATATCGGAGCTGGAAAGCCAGGAAGACAAAGAATTGTTTTTTGCCGAATACGGGCTTACCGAACCAGGTCTTAACCGCCTTATCAGGAGCGCATACAAATTGCTTAACCTTGCTACCTATTTTACAGCAGGCGTGCAGGAGGTAAGAGCATGGACCATACACCGCGGATGGAAGGCGCCACAGGCTGCAAGTGTTATTCATACCGATTTTGAAAAGGGTTTCATTAAAGCTGAAGTAATAGGCTACAACGATTTTGTGCAGTACAAAAGTGAAGCTGCCTGCCGCGAAAATGGCCGTTTGCGTATTGAAGGTAAGGAGTATGTAGTGCAGGATGGCGATGTGATGCACTTCAGATTCAATGTATAAGGTTTTTCGTTGAAGACGATTTCTTTTTGTGAATAGAATCTCATGGGTTGTTTCGGGCGTAGTTACGCTGCTTTTGCTATCCGCTTACGGGGTAAAGGGCTATTTTTTATCTGAAACCCGGGGCAGCCGGTCAGTTATTCAATCGCCAATAAAGGACCGTAACCCGGCAAAGGTTAACCAGCATACTATTGATTCAGCAGTTTCAATATTGAAATCGGGTGATATTTTGCTGCGTACCGGACTCGGTGCCGACAGCTATATGCTTGCCAAAATGAATCAGAAGGATAAGACCTATTCACATTGTGGCATTGTGTTAATCGAAAATGGCTATCCATTTGTATACCATGCTATAGGTGGAGAAGATAATCCGGATCAGCGGTTAAGAAGAGATTCTGCCAGTGTTTTTCTTTCACCATTGCACAACGAAGGTTTTGGAATTGTAGCATTTGAGTTTAATAATGATGAGGTTCATAACCTGGGTGAGGTGGTAAAGGAATTTTATAAGGCCCGGCCTAAATTCGATATGAATTTTGATCTGAAAACAGACGATGCGCTTTACTGTTCTGAATTTGTCTACAAGGCACTGAACAGAGCTGTGGGTGATACTGCATATATCAAAACCACCAGGGCATTGGGCAAAACTTTTGTAGGTATAGACGACCTTTTCACCAATGAGCATGCACACATGGTTTGGAGGTTGAAATTTATGTAATACCTTTGCCGCCTAAATTAATTTTTCAATGAAAAAAGTCCTGCGTTCTGTTTCTGTGTTGATTATTGCGGGCGTTTTGCTGGTGGGTTGCAATAAAAATTCGGCAAAATTTGTAGCCACCACATGGCTCAATGATTTTTACCATACTGATTACGAAGCTGCAATTCCCTATTCAACGGATCTGACCAGGAAGCAACTGGATCAATTCGCCAATCTTGCCAGTTATGTGACCGATTCGAATAAAAAGGAATTGAAGAAACTGGTTGTCACTGTAAAGGATGTAAAAGAAAAGGGAGACACTGCCATTGCAACCTATATTGTTTCAGACAACCCAAGGGAGCAAAATATTACACTGGTGAAAATCAATGGCAAATGGTTGGTATTGTTTACGAAGAATGATAGTTTTAACAGTGCCGACTATGTGCCTGAGCAGCCAACAGGACCTGACTCAACGACAATAAACATTACACCGGTTGATACCAATGCAACTGAACCGGCAAAAAATGCTGACTAACAGGATTTAAGGCATACCGGGAACTGCGAAAAGGAACTAAAGTATTATTACCTGCTAAAGGCTGCCAAATGGCAGCCTTTTTTTATCTTTATGCCACATGACATTAAATTACGTTTGGATCGGGTTCCTGCTTATTGGTTTTGTGGTAGGTGTATTCAAAGCATTTGTGCTTGGTCAGACTGGTTTATTGTCTGAAATGCTGACAGCGCTTTTTGATGCAGCCAAAAATGGGTTTGAAATATCTATCGGGCTTGCTGGCATCATGTCCCTTTGGCTGGGTATCATGAATATTGGAGAGCGGGCTGGTGTATTAGGCCTTTTTGCCAGGGCGGTATCTCCGTTATTTAAAACCTTGTTCAGGGGTATACCCAAAGAAAGCCCGGCATATGGCAGTGTGATCATGAACCTCTCGGCGACTATGCTGGGGCTGGATAATGCAGCTACTCCACTTGGACTGAAAGCTATGAGCCAGCTTCAGGATATTAACCCGGAAAAGGACAAGGCAACAGATGCCCAGGTAATGTTTCTGGTGTTGAATACCGCAGGGCTTACGTTAATACCTACTTCTGTTATTGCCATGCGGCAAACCATTGCCATGGAACAGCATGTTCAGAATTTTAATGCGGCTGATATTTTCCTGCCGACACTGATAGCTACATTTATCGCATTCCTCTCGGGCATGATCATAGTGGCTACAGTGCAGCGTATTAATCTGCTGAGACTACCGGTAATATTGTTTGTATGTGGATTTATGGGGCTAATTGCACTGCTGCATTATGCCCTTTCGGGTATGCCGGCTGATAAAATGAACCAGACGATTGGGGCCATAGGCAGCACCGTTATTTTAAGCATTATTATTTTATTTGTTACAGCGGGGATGATCAGAAAGCAGCATGTGTACAACGACTTTATTTCAGGGGCAAGGAAGGGGCTGTGGGTAGCGGTGAAGATAGTGCCCTACCTGGTGGCTATGCTCATGGCAATAAGTGTTTTCCGCACCTCAGGTTGTATGGATTATGTAGTGAACGGCATAGGCAAACTGGTAGCACTCTGTGGATTGCGAACTGAGTTTGTACCCACTTTACCCATCGCGCTGATGAAACCCCTTAGCGGCAGTGGCGCACGGGGATTGATGGTTGATGTGATGCGGCATTATGGTGTTGCCTCATTTCAGGGAAAGCTGGCGGCTATTATACAAGGATCAACTGAAACCACCTTCTATGTGGTGGCTGTTTATTTTGGCAGTGTGGGAATAAAAAACACACGCCAGGCACTTGCTTGCGGGCTAATTGCCGATCTTATTGGTTTGATCGCAGCAATAGTTGTGGGTTACATTTTCTTTGCTCCTTAGGGGTTACCTTAATTTCTTTTACCAGTTTATAAAAGACTATTTTTAAAAAAAGCAATACCAATTAAAATGAGAGCATTTATATTAGCTATAGGCCTGCTGGCAACTGTTTCGGTTAAGGCACAAAGTTTACCCCCTGAAGATACAAAGAAGCAGCCAAGCCCATCTGGTTATGTTGAAAATATGCCATCGACAGATTATGATGTGAAACACTATCTGGCAGATAATATTCACTATCCCGATAGTGCCAGAGTGCATAATATTGAAGGCCGTGTTGTAGTGAAATTTGTTGTGAGCGAAGATGGCTCTGTTACGGATGTTGAGGTAGTAAAAAATGTAAACAAGGAGTGCGATGAAGAAGCAATCAGAGTAGTAAAAAACATGCCACGATGGAAACCGGGAATTCAGAATGGTAAAGCAGTTAAAGTGTATTTTACCCTGCCAATATCTTTTAAACTCACAGATTGAGGATTTGTTTTTCTTTTTTATGGAATCGGGTGGATTTTTCATCTATACGTGAAACCAAAGAAAAATAACATGAGGAGTTTTCTTCTTACCTCACTTATACTGGTAAGTACAGTTATGTATGGGCAGGAGCGGCCCGCCAATGAAACTGTAAAAGATGGGGTTGTTTATACCTATCTCGACAAATTTCCTTCGCCCGGTTATGATCTTAACCAGTATTTAATAGATAGGCTAAATTATCCTGAAAGTGCAAGAAAAACTAAAACCGCAGGTCGTGTAGTGGTGAAATTTGCAGTAAATGCAGATGGTAGTATAAGTGACTGTAAAGTGACAACAAGCCTTAGTAAGGATTGTGATGAGGAAGCACTAAGATTAATCAGGGCAATGCCCGCCT
Organism: uncultured Bacteroidota bacterium; assembly: GCA_903903635.1. Lineage (GTDB taxonomy): Bacteria > Bacteroidota > Bacteroidia > Chitinophagales > Chitinophagaceae > Nemorincola. The sequence continues at coordinate 2,675 of CAIUZK010000145.1, read as the reverse complement.
GGCATCCCGGCATATACGATGGTAAGCCGGTAAAAGCATCATTTGTGCAAACTGTAATTTTCAAAATGGATTAAATTGAGATTAACTAGTTTAAAAATGTCCCATTATTAGAGGTTGTTTTCAGAATTATATGAATCAATTTAGAGTTTTAGCCCAATATATGTGCTTGATATTTTCATTAAGCTCAATCAATGTTTATGGGCAGAGTGGTAAGATACAGGCTAGCCAATCATCGGAGCAAATGCCTGTTGCTGGAGATGATGTGGATAGTTACCTATTGCATAATCTGACTTTATCAGACAGTGCTTGTAATTTATCAGGAAAATTACTTGTCAAATTTCTGGTAAATAAGGATGGGCATATCACTAATAGTATGATTATTAAAGGGGTATGTGAGCAAGTGGACCAGGCTGTGCTTAGTAGGATTAAAAGTATGCCACCATGGAAACCGGCATTGAGTCATGGGAAACCAATAGAGACCTGGTTTACATTGCCGGTTTATATCTGCATTCAATAGCAACATATAGTTTTCGTTATAAATATCCTGAGACCATAAAAATATATAATATAATTAGCAGTCTTTAAGCCGGATCAAAAGTTTTATTTTATCATCCTGCCTTACAATTTTATTTACCTTTATTCCCTGATCTTTCGGACACGAGAGATAGAAAAATATTCATAAAAAACGGGTTACTTTTTGAACAAATCAGTATTAATAGTGCAAGGCTTAATAAATATCGAGCAACAACTTTTAACACATCTTGCAGCAGGCGATCATAAAGCCACCAGCCAGATTTACAAACAACACTTTCATATTATAAGTGGTTGGTTAGTAAAAAACGGTGGTTCACAATCAGATGCAGCAGATTTGTTTCAGGAAGCCATGGTTGTTTTATTTGGCAAGGCACAGGAAAAAGAGTTCAGGCTTACCTGCAGTATAGGTACTTACCTTATGGCAATAAGTAAGCATTTGTGGTATAAAAGGCTGCAGAAGCAAAGCCGCGATCCTGTTTTTTTGAAGGAAAATATTGGGACTGATGAAGATGAGGGTGGCATAGGATATGAAGATGATGTGAAGGTGCATATGGAGCGGGAAACACATTACGAATTGCTGGATGAAGCTCTGGAAAAGATTGGAGAACCCTGCAAATCATTGCTAAAAGCATATTATCATCACGATAAGAGCATGCAGGAGATTACGGCTGCTTTCGGGTATACGAACCCGGATAATGCCAAAAACCAGAAATATAAATGTCTGGCCAGATTAAGGAAGTTGTTTTATGAAATGAACGAGTAGAACTACAAGGAGGCAAAAGATTTTAAAGTATTAGTAAAAAGTTTTTTTGAGCGATGTCTATAAACAATAATATTTGGGGAGCTGCTGAAGCCTATATGGCAGGTACGTTACCTGAATCAGATTTAAAGGAACTGAGAAGCAGGTTAGCTACGGATAAAGAATTTGCTAATGAATTTTACGAAACTACCAACCTGATCCGTTCGATGGAAGGCAATGGTAAGCAAAAACGTTTCCGTACGCTTTTGCACGATATTCATGAATCTGAAGTTGCCACAAAAAAATCCAGACAAATACATTTACCGGCTCATTTCTGGCGCACCGCAGCAGTGGCAGCCAGTGTAGCTATACTTACCTCTACGCTCACTTATTCTTTTCTGAATCCCTCCATCAAAAATACAGATGCCAAGTATACGACTATAAGAAGGGAAGTAGATGTGATCAGGGAGTCTCAGAAAAAATTGAATCAATCGCAAAAGCAACTGGAGACAGATATCAAGAAATTGAATCCTCCGCCAGCGGCACATGTAAGATATACCGGTACCGGATTTGCAATTAATAATGAAGGTGTTTTTGTTACCAGTAACCACGTTATTGAGGGAGCTGACTCTATATATATACAAGACAGGAACGGTGATTATTTTAAAGCAATTAAACTTGCCAATGATCCGGCATCTGATCTGGCAGTGCTTAAAATTGCCAAAAAGAATTTCCGCTTTTCAAAGGGCGAAGTACCTTATACATTTGCGACAGGCAAAACTGGTCTGGGCGCCAATGTGTATACAATCGGATATCCTAAAAATGATCTGGTATGCGGTTCAGGAATGATCAGTTCAAGGAATGGTTTTGAAGGTAACGATCAACAGTACACTCTTGAATTGCCTGTAGGTCATGGACAGAGCGGATCTCCGGTACTGGATGAAAATGGCAATGTAATCGGAATATTGACAGCTATGGGCGGCGAATCGGAAGCCAATACCTATGCGGTAACATCAAAAGCGCTTGTTAGCCTGATTCATGAGCAACTGGGCGATAATCACATACATCTGAACAAGACCAATAAACTTCGTAACCTGAACCGTGAGCAACAGATTGAAAAACTGGAGGCGTACACATTCTCGGTGAAGGTCTATAAGAAATAATACTTTCAGATTAGAAATTACAGGGGATGCCATAGTGACGTTGATTAAATAAAGTACACCATATTGCGAAGTTTTATTTCTTTTATACGAGGCGTAAAATCTGCGAATAGTGCGCTATTTAAAGACTGCTATGTAGAAAAGCGTAGTGCCGATATGTGGGATTAATATCACATAAAATTAGGTTTTTCGTTCGATAAAACAAAATAATCTCAGACTGCTATATGCGGTCATTTTAATTG
>CAIUZK010000144.1 GCA_903903635.1 uncultured Bacteroidota bacterium | reverse complement strand
GAATTTTGCAATTTTGTACTTGGCATAGTGCAGTTTTTTAATGTTAATAATTGGCGAAACATTCGTGTTATCGCATACTAAATTAAAATTTCGGCTCCTAAATCATTAGGATGACCGCAAATACTGCACTATGCTTTACTTACATAATTACTTTTATAACGAAATAAAAATGGGATAGAACGAGTAAGATGGTGGGAGTTATTTCTTCATCGTTCCTTATGCTGAAATAAACGGCCAGGTTCAGTACTACTTGCCACGTGCTAAATAAATAGTTAGCCCCGGCTGGTATGGCCGGGGCTAACTATGTGAATGCTTTCTTTCTGATTATCTGCCTCCGTTGGCAATAAAGTTATTCAGTTCTTCCTTGCTGGCATCAAATGTAAATACATTGGCTACCTTGAAGTAATTACCCTGGTCGGTTGTTTTTGGGTAGGCAAACTTCGCAAATTTCAATTTGGTATCTTCAAAACCAAACAGTTGGCAGATCTGTGCCACCTGGTCGCACGAGAAGCAATTGGAAGCAAGGATTGCCTTGGCTGAAGAAAGCTTGGTGTCTTCAAACGTAGCTTTTTCTACTGTTTGCTTGGCCGACTTAAAGCTGTTCCAATCCATAGGATACTGGCAACCTGCAGGCTGTACGGGTTGTGCTACAGGCTCCTGCTGTGAGTAAGCGCTCGAAGAGGAACTGGTAGTAGTAGTGGTGGTAGTGGTCTGTGTAACGCCACCATTCATACCTGGATCAGGAACGTTTACATTAATGTTTACGCCACCGCCATTTAAACCAAATGATACGCCGCCGTTTCCGGTATTGCCGCCGGTAGTGGTAACCGTTGTTTGGGTAGTTGTGGTAACTACATCTGGCTGCCCGTAATGAACAACGTGTACATCAGCAGGTGGTACGTAATTAGGCTGCACCGGCTGTGCTGAGTAATAACGGAGTTTCATCTCTCCATCCTTATTCTTGATCTTGTACACAATATCGGCAGGCGCACTGGTGGCAGGGTCAACCACCTGTATGTTTTTATCTACATTCCCTTTTGCTTTATCATCGAAAACGATCTTAGCCTTGTAATAAGGCTGCGTAAGCCCGTCCAGCCTCAGATTGGTCTGAGATACATTGTTCTGCTGGACGCCATTGAGGTAAAGAATAAATTTATCACCATCCTCCGAGAAGATAGTAAGACTGCTGCCCTGAGCCAGGCTGAAAAGCGGCATGAAGGCAATGAAAAGAAGCGTAAGTAATCTGAGTTTCATAAAAGCTTTGGTTTTAATCTGCGAAAATAGTATTTTTTGTTTTATGGATATAAACAACTTGTGTGCCAGAAAAAAGCCTTTCTTAAGCCCAATAGATTTTTAGTGTACCTTAATCTTGCTAAGGTTTGCACTTTAGGAACGTTGATGAAATAAGTTCCACCATATTGCGAAGTTATATTTATTTTTTTAACAACCATAGCTTTAGCGAAGGCATGTTTTATGAGGCATGCCCGTAAGGGCACGAGCGCAGCTCTATCTGAAAGCTTTCGGGATAAAGACTTTTGCAACGAAATAACAATGGAACGGCAAAGCCCTCACCGAGACAAATAAAAATGATTATGAACGAGGTAATAGAACGAGTAAGATGGTGGGAGTTATTTTCTTCGTTTCTTAGTTGATAGTTCAGGGATTTGGGTATCTCAAAAGGCATACCTGATAAATTTTATAAAATCCCTCGAAAAAGGTGATGGAAATACTGTTGTAACTGCTGAACTTTACTTAAAATATTACTTATGAAACGCGACCTCGATATTACTGTAGCCATTATAGAAGATGATGAAACCATTCGAGATGGCTATGCCTACCTGATTGGCAATACCAACGGATACAAGGTGGTGGGTACCTACCCATCCTGCGAGGAAGCATTTAAAAAGATAGCGCACGATAATCCGGATGTATTGCTGCTCGATGTGGAACTGCCGGGTATATCGGGCATAGAGGCATTGCCCAAACTGAAAAAACTACTCCCCGAAACCCATATACTTATTGTTACCGTATACGAAGAGGAAATGCTCATATTCAGGGCGCTGGGCAATGGCGCTGCCGGTTACCTTACCAAGAACACACCACCCGATAAGATAGTCGCTGCCATACACGAAGTAATGGAAGGCGGCGGCCCCATGAGCGCTCATATAGCGCGTATGGTGATCTCCTCGTTCAAAAGAAATGAATCCACCCCGCTCACCAGGCGGGAGACCGAAATACTTGAGCAGATATCAACAGGCAAGAGCCGTAAGCGCATTGCCGATGAATTGTTTATTGACCTGGAAACAGTGAAGTCGCACATCAAGAATATTTATTACAAACTGGATGTGCACTCAAAAGCCGATGCTATAAAAGCCGCAAGGGAGAATAAGTTTATTTAATCCGGACCTTACCCCGTCTGGTGTGCATACAGCCTGGCATACCGGCCGTTAAGCGCCATGAGTTCTTCGTGTGTGCCCTGTTCGGCAATAGCGCCGTTATCCAGGATAATGATCTGGTCGAATGTCCAGCTTGTAAATATGCGGTGGGTAATAACGAAAGTGGTCTTGTCTTTAAGAAACTGTTGCAGGTTGGCCAGTATGGTCTTTTCAGTTTGTGTATCTACCGCCGAGAGGCACTCATCAAGCAGCAATATTTTACTGTTCTTAAGTATTGCTCTTGCCAGTACCATACGCTGTTTTTGACCGCCCGATAGCATAACGCCACGCTCACCTATCATGGTGTTGTAGTTCTCCGGCATGGCGGCAATGTCTTTATCCAGGTCGGCCATGCGCGCCGCCTCTCTTATCTCTGCATCGGTAGCATTGTCTTTCCCAAACTTAATGTTGTTGTATATCGTATCCGAGAACAGGTAAGCCTCCTGAGGTGCATAAGCCACCTGACTGCGCAGGTGGTGCAGGTCGAATTTTGTGATCGGGCAACCATCCAGCATTAAGCTCCCCGAAGTAGTATCATACATGCGCAACAGCATATGCGCCAGTGTCGATTTGCCCGAGCCTGTTTTGCCTATAATAGCCACCTTCTGGCCAGCCTTAACATGCAACGTAAAATGATTGAGCGCTGTGATCCCTGTAAGTGGATAGGTAAAAGATACATCGTTGAAACTTACCTCACCTGCCAGATCCGGACTTACAGCATCGGGCGGCGAAACGATATCGGGCACGGTATTAAGGAATTCATCAATTCTTTTTTGCGATGCTCCTGCCCTTTGGGTCATACTGGCTACCATGCCAATGCTGGAGATAGGAAACATGAGCAGGTTGATGTAGATAACAAACTGCGCAATATTGCCCATTGATATTGATCCGTGAATTTTAAAGTAACCGCCAATAAGCACAGTGCAAATCATACTGAGCCCTATGAAAAAATTCATGGAAGGAAAATAGATAGCCTCAGTAAGCGACAGATTAATGGCGCTTTGCCGGTACAGTTCAGAATTGGCGCTGAAAAACCCGAGTATGTTTTGCTCCTGTACAAACGACTTAATAACCCGGATGCCGGAGTATGATTCCTGTGCGGTGGTGGTAAGGCCAGACAGTTGCGCCGAAATCTTAGTGCTCTTCTGGAAAATTATTTTATTGACATAGTAAATGGAGAAGGCAAGCAGGGGCAATGGCGCCAGTACGCACAATGTCAGCATTACATTTACCCGGAGCATATCGGCAACACAAAATATTACAAGAAATACCACGCTGGTAAAATACATTACCGATGGACCTGTATACATGCGCACGCGCGATACATCTTCCGAAATACGACTCATCAGGTCGCCGGTAAAATGTGCTTTAAAGAACCGGGTATTGAGTATCTGGTAATGGTTGTAGATTTCATTTTTCTGATCGTACTCAATATGGCGCGACATGACAATAATCGTTTGCCGCATCATAAACATAAAAAAACCACGCAGCAGGGCAAGACCCAACAAGAGCAGACCTCCTTTAATAACCGCCGTGGTTATCAGTGAGCGATCTGAATTTGACTGCACAAGCCTCGCTACCTCATCCAGTATATCGCGGATAATATTGCCGGGCATAACAGCAAATTTGCTGGATACCGCCACAAACAGCAATCCCAGCAGCAACCGCCATTTGTACTTTATGAAATATTTATTTATCGACCTCAGGTCTTTCATGGGCTGCAAAGATAAGCCCTCCTTCATTTCGCCTGTCCTGAATTTGTGGCAATAGTAGAATTTTAGCAATTTAGCCAACTTGTTGAGAGACTAAGGCAAAGCTTTTATTAAAATGCCATTCGCCCGGCATGATTTTCAATTGATAACAGATGTTTATTACATGGATTGATGCCGGATGCTACCTGCCGGGAACATCCTTTAATTTATTCCCACCGCAATCCCTACTTTTGCCCATAAAATCAGTTGTAAATGAAAGTAGCGGTTGTAGGCGCCACAGGGCTTGTGGGCAGTACCATGATGCAAATTCTCGAAGAGCGCGGTTTTCCGGTAACAGAACTCATACCTGTTGCATCCGAAAAATCGGTAGGAACAAAGGTGTGGTTCAAAGGTAATGAGTATGCTGTGGTTTCAGCCGATACTGCTATAGGCATGAAGCCGGCCCTGGCGCTTTTCTCGGCTGGTGGCGGCATATCATTGGAGCTGGCGCCCAGGTTTGCAGCAGTGGGCTGCAGGGTGGTCGATAATTCCTCGGCATGGCGTATGGATAACGGCAAGAAACTGATTGTGCCCGAAGTAAATGGCCATGTGCTTACAGCGCAGGACATGATCATTGCTAACCCCAATTGTTCTACTATACAGATGGTTATGATACTCAATCCGCTGCATCTTAAATACGGTATTAAAAGAGTGGTGGTAAGTACCTACCAATCGGTAAGCGGCACCGGGCAAAAGGCTGTGAAGGAGCTCATGGACCAGCGCAGCGGCAGCACAGAACACAAAGTATATCCCTACCATATCGACCTCAATGTGATCCCGCATATAGATGTGTTCCAGGATAACGGCTATACAAAGGAAGAAATGAAAATGAGCCTGGAGACCTGCAAGATCATGGGCGACGATGCGATTAAAGTAACCGCCACTACAGTGCGTGTGCCTGTGATAGGCGGCCACAGCGAAAGTGTGAACATAGAATTCGAACGTGATTTTTATGAGTCGGATGTAAAAGAACTTTTGTCCAATCAATCGGGGATAGTAGTGGTCGATAATCCATCGATGAATGGATACCCCATGCCATTGGATGCCGAAGGCAAAGACGAAGTATTTGTAGGCCGCATCCGTCGCGACTATTCCCAGCCCAACACCCTCAATTGCTGGATAGTAGCCGACAACCTCCGCAAAGGCGCCGCCACCAATGCCGTCCAGATCGCGCATTACTTATTGGATAAGGGGTGGATTGGGTAATTTAATGCGGCAATGTGGGAGGAATGCGATAATGTGGGGGAATGAGATAATGTGGCCAGATCGCGGTCGTGTCTCTCAAAGTATGGCTATGTGCGTTAGCGAGGACTCGGGCGCAACTCGTGCAGTTCAATGAAAATACAGAACCTTATATCGCGGCCGAGTAGTCTCTCAAACCATAGCCAATGCGGTATAGAGGACTCGGATGCAACTCACTCGGTTTGTCTAAATAAGTAAAATGCAATCTAAATCTTCCCGCATTAAAATCACATTGATGCGTTTTCTTCAGTAGTAAGCATAATTCTTGCTATTAAATATTCAGAACTGTATCTTTAGTAATAATTAAATTCAGGTAAACAGCATGCATCCCATTGTAACTGCCAGAGAAGGCTGGCTCGAGGTAGAAATCGAAAATAAGTGTGACTATTCAAAATTTGAAGAGGCAGCGAACATACTAAAGAAACAATTCAACATATCGTTTGTAGAAAAATTGAACCATCTTGATGACGCCTATTGGGACTTTATTTATAAAGGTTGTGAACTTACATTGCATTTCAACCACTATTGCGGCATAACCCTTTTTCCAAAAAAGTTCAGAAAGGCAACGACTGAGGAGAATCAAGGTGCAAAGGAAATCGGGGTGCTATTATTTGAAAGGCTCAATCACCCTTCTTAGTAGTTTTATGTCTAGCCCGCAATCGCTCACAGTATAACCAAGTGCGGTCGCGTGGACTCGGGCGCAACTCGCGCAGAAAATCGAATTTATTGACAGTGATTTTAAATATATAAACCCCACCCAAAAACACCCGAAAATCCCCCCAAACCCGCGCCAGTCCTACAAACTATTTTCTATGATAGATCGCCAGCGGTCTATCATAGAACAAAAAGCGTACTGTCATAGATTTTCATTTGGCTCAATTTCGGGCATCATACTAACTTTGTGATGCCAATCAATCACATATCCCTTAACACCATGAAATTATGTCAAAACAAACAAGAATACCACTTAAAGAATTAAGAGGAAATCAGCTTTGTGCCCCAAACTAATAACCACAAACCTGGTGCACCTGGCGCCCTCCTTTGTGCCCATTGTGGTTAAAAGTTCACATTACCGCATTGCACACAAAATTGCACACTCAACGCCAAGATGCGCAATTTTCTCAACTTAAAACCTTGATAATCAATAAAAAAATGCGCAAGAAATATTTTTTGCGCAATGTGCAATTCAATAACCTTCAAAATAAAATTTCATATTACAGGATCACATTACCGCATTATCACCCACATTGCCGCATTAAAATCACATTACCCCATTGCACAAAAAATTGCACACTCGTTGTCAAAATGCGCAATTCCCCCAACTTAAATCGTTGGTAACCAATAAAAAAATGCGCAAGAAAATATTTTAAAAATAGTGTGCAATTCCATAACCATAAAAATAAAATTTCATATTACAGGATCACATTACCGCATTATCACCCACATTGCCGCATTAAAATCACGTTACCACATTGCACACAAAATTGCACACTCGTTGTCAAAATGCGCAATTCCCCCAACTTAAATCGTTGATAATCAATAAAAAAATGCGCAAGAAAATATTTATTGCGCAGTGCGCAATTCAATAACCTTCAAAATAAAATTTAATATTGAATGATCGCATTATCGCAATACCCCCACATTACCCCTTTATCCCTTTTACCTTCTTCGCCACCGCTTCCAATCCCTCATAAAACTCTTCACCGTATTTGCGGATGATGGCATCTTTGAGAAATACATAAACCGGTACTTTAAGTTGTTTGCCCAGTTTGCAGGCCGGTTTGCACAGTGTTTCGCGGGGCTCGTAGTTTACCGATTCGTAACCTATGTGTTCAATGATGCGTATCGGGAACAGGTGACATGAAATGGGTTTGCGGAATTTTATCTTACCATCTTTCCAGGCTTGTTCAATACCACATTTCACGATGCCCATTTCATCGGTAATGCCATAAACACAGATACCTCCGTTAACGGTTGGGGTTACGAAGCCATACTGACTATCAATGACGTGAGTACCCTGGGTGTCTATCTCGGCAATGTACTCTGGCGTGAGGTATTTTTTTATTTTGGGGTAGATCTTTGCCAGTATACCGGTTTCTTCTTCGGTTAGCGGCGCGCCGCAATCTCCATCAACACAACAGCCACCTTTACATTTTGTCAGGTCGCAAACAAAGTGTTCTTCTATGATCTCATCGCTGAGCAGGATGTTGTCTATTGCTATCATTTTTAAAAGTCTGAAGTAACTGGTATAAAGTAAAAAGTTTTTAAAAAATGAATTTTACATATTGATGTAGTTCATGAGCAAATTGTATTTGCCGGCAATATCGTCGTCATGGTTTTCTTCGCCAAAATATTCTTTTACGTGGTAATTATAACGTTCGAAAGAAGAAACAAGCGCTTCCACCGATGAGCGGTTAAGTTTCAGGGTTACCTCCAGCATGCCTTTATCGTTGGTATGCACCATGGTATTCATGATCATAACATCTTCATTTTCGCAGATGCGGGCTATGGCAACAAGTGTGTAATCGCGCGGAGCAATTTCGAGTACCAGTATACCACCGGGCGAACTGATACCGCTGTTTTCGGTAATGTATTTCAGCAATCCGCTGTGCGTGACAGCGCCCAGGTATTTATGGTCTCTGTCTACAACAGGCAACACGGAGAGGTCAAGATCGTGAGCCATACGCAATGCCTCGAACGGATGACCGGAACCAAGTACAGCGGGTTTGAAATTGAGAAATTCAGCCCTACTAAGCGGCTCATCAGTATGTGTCCAGTCCAGCAAATCATTTTCGCGAACCAACCCAATATAGGTATCATCGGTCACAACCGGCAACTGGTCGATGTTGTTTTCCTCCATAATAGCCAGCGCCTGGTTACCGGTAAATTCAGGCTGCAACAGTGGAATCGGGTTTGCAATTAATTGTTCGGTGTTCATATAGGGATCAGGTTATAATATAACTATTACAAAACGCAGGCCAGATTGTTGTTATTTTATGTTTCTGAATAAAATTGCAATCATTTTACAAAGTACCGGTTCGATATCAGCATGCCTGCAGCAATGATAATTGTCGGCTTAAAGTGACCTCAATACCATTTGCCGGAGCGCCATCCAATGAACAAATTACCCTTTACATTTGGCAAGGAACGAAGACAGAATTGCATTGAATTCATCGGGGATCTCCATCATCGGGGCATGGCCACATTTGTCGATCCAGTGCAATTCGGAATTAGGGAGTAATTTATGAAATTCTTCAGCCACAATAGGTGGTGTAATGGTATCATTTTTACCCCAGATCAAACATGCCGGTATTTTGATCTCCTTAAGTTCATCGCCAAGGTTATGACGAATAGCCGAGCGGGCCAGTGCAATAATCTTAAGCGCCTTAAGCCTGTTGTTGACAATGCTGAACACTTCATCAACCAGATCCTTGGTCGCGACTTTGGGATCATAAAAAGTAAGTTCAGTTTTTGTCTTTACGTAGTTATAATCGCCTCGCTTAGGATAAGTTTCACCCATTCCGTTTTCGAACAGTCCGGAACTACCTGTAAGGGTAATGCTCTTTACAATATTCAGGTGCTTCAGTGTATAAACCAGACCGATATGGCCACCCAAAGAATTGCCTAAAAGGTGAATGTTGGTCAGGTTTTGTTGCTCAATGAATTTGGCTACGTATCTCGATAGTCCGGAAACGCTGGTTTCAATAAGTGTAAGGTCGTAAAGTGGCAGCAGAGGTATGATGACCCTGTGCGTATTTTTAAAATGATCTACCAGGTATTTGAAATTGCTCAAAGCCCCAAAGAGGCCATGCAGCAATACCAATGGTTCACCGGTTCCTTCCTCTACGTATTTAAACTTCCCTGAATGTCTTATTTCGTATTCCATTCAATTTATGCTGGTAATTCTGCTAAAATACTATTGTTTAGTTTAAAAATGCAAACTTAGGGTAGTTTAGAGAGATGAATTTTACCTTTTTATTATGGTTATATAACAATTGCAAAAGCAGGGAAAGGTATTTAATGGTATAACTTTGGCTGGTGTTTAAGTTTTAGAGCCTGATTTGAAGAAGGATAATTTGGTCTGCAGATCAGTGTTTTAAGGCATTTTGGATGAGCAATTGATTCGGATAGACCCGTAAATAATAAACAGATCAACAATAAGAAATTATGCTGCAACAGTATTGCGCTTCGCTTACAGGATATAAACGTCTTCCAACAAGGGAGGTGAAAACAGGTAATTTATTAATTGGGAATGGTAACCCGGTAGTGATACAAACCATGACCACAACCGATACCATGGATACCGAGGCAACAGTTGCCCAGGCCATCAGGTGCATTGAGGCGGGTGCACAGATGGTGCGCATTACTGCCCCCAGCAAAAATGAAGCAGAAAACCTGCAGCATATAAAAGATGAGCTCAAGAAAAGAGGATATAATGTGCCGCTTATTGCAGATATACATTTTACACCCAATGCTGCAGAAATAGCAGCCCGCATAGTTGAAAAGGTAAGAGTAAACCCCGGCAACTATGTGGATAAAAAGAAGTTTGACCAGATAGAATATACCGATGAAGAATACCTGGCTGAGATTGAGCGCATCAGGGAGCGTTTTACCCCACTGGTAAGGATATGCAGGGACTATGGCACTGCCATGCGCATAGGCACCAATCATGGCTCGCTCAGCGATCGTATCATGAGCCGTTATGGCGATACACCTATGGGCATGGTGGAAAGCGCCATGGAGTTTTTAAGAATTGCCAGGGATGAAAACTATCATCAGATAGTGCTGAGTATGAAGTCGAGCAATCCGCAGGTAATGGTGCAGGCATATAGATTGCTGGTGCAGAAAATGGATGAAGAGTTTGGAGAATGCTATCCATTGCACCTGGGTGTTACGGAGGCAGGTGATGGTGAAGATGGCCGCATAAAAAGCGCAATAGGCATTGGTACCTTACTCGAAGATGGAATAGGTGATACCATCAGGGTATCGCTGACTGAAGATCCTGAATTTGAAATTCCGGTTTGTAAGGATATAGTGAACCGATATGGCAGTACAAATCTGACGGAAGATAATCAGGAGTCTCCGGTTAGCATTCCACGGTTACCTTATAATCCGTTTGTTTATAAACGCAGGGAAACTGATGCAGTGCAACAGATCAGCTCACATCATGTGCCCGTTGTGGTGGCTGATTTTGGCCGGGAAAAGGCACTGGATGCAAAATGCCTGGAAACAATAGGGTACACTTATAAACCAGATACTGACAAGTGGGGTATAAGTGATTCAGCCGCTGATTTTATATACACCGGTGATAAGATTTTTGATTTCGCATTACCGGGTATGTTGCAGGTGATATGCAACTATACCACCTGGCTGAATGTGCCGGATAGAACAAAATACTATCCGCTAATACAACAAACGGAGTACCTCGAATCAGGGCTCACGATTGAGGGAATGCATTTTGTATTGGTTGATGCGGATGATGTAATGGGTGGCCTGACAGAAAAACTAAGGATAGATAAGCATGCGGTATTGGTTGTGTTTAGCCACCAGGAGCGGGCTATGGGCGCTATGCGCAGGTTGTTGATCGCACTAATGGAACAAGGGATAAAATGCCCGGTTATATTGCAGGTGGAAAGCAATGAAACTACTGTAGATGAACAACTGATACACTTTGCTACCGATGCGGGAGGCCTGTTCCTGGATGGGTTTGGCGATGGCATATGGCTGAAGAACAATACGGATATAACAAACACGAGTAAGATAACCGGACGTACTTATCTTGAGGTTAAGAATAATGCTCAGTTCCTCAATAATACTGCATTCTCCATACTGCAGGCCACGCGCACAAGGATAAGTAAAACAGAGTACATCAGTTGTCCGAGTTGCGGCCGCACACTGTTTGATCTGCAGGAGACTACAGCAAAAATCAGAGCTGCTACCAACCACCTGAAGGGTGTGAAGATTGCCATTATGGGTTGTATAGTAAATGGCCCCGGAGAAATGGCAGATGCTGACTTTGGCTATGTAGGCAGCGGCCCTGGCAAGATCACGCTATATAAAGGCAAGGAAGTAGTAAAGAAGAATGTACCCAGCGAGATAGCGGTGAATGAGCTGATAGGATTGCTAAAGGATAGTGGGACGTGGGTGGAGCATTTGAATAATAATTGAAGATGAAAAAATTCACGAAACGTGAACATTTAAAAATAATCAGTAATTTGCATGAAAATTCATCTGGTGAAGGAAAAGACAATCAGGAATTATGTTCTTGGCAATTCTGGCAGTAGAATCCCTTTTGAGGAATGGCTTTCATTACTCAAAAGATCTGATTGGAATACACCTGCTGATATTGATACAACTTATCCTTCTGCAGATTTATTGGGCAATGGAAGTTCCAGAGTAGTGTTTAACATCGGTGGTAATAACTATAGGTTGATTTGCCAATATGCCTTTGGAGAAAATGAAGTTCATTTATTTGTCTGCTGGATTGGTACACATGCAGAATACACCAAGATATGTTCTGCTAACAAGCAATACTCAATTAATATTTATTGAAAATGGGAGCGATTATGGAAACCTTAAAATACAAAATCATTACTTCAGAAAAACAGTATGACGGATATTGCAAAACACTGGAAAACCTTGTTTTTGAAAAAACTAAAAACAAAGCGATTAAGGAAGAAATTGCGCTCCTGACACTGTTGGTAGAAAAATGGGATTCAGAGCATAATATCTTTGATGATCTTGATCCTGTGGGCGTCCTGAAGGCTGTAATGAAAGAGCACAAAATGAAGTCTGCCGGCCTTGCAAAAATGTTGAAGGTAAGCCCTGGTCTTGTTTCAGATATTATCAATTACAAAAAAGGGTTTTCCAAAGAAATTATTCGCCAGTTAGCTGCGTTTTTTAAGTTGTCACACGAGGCATTTAATCGTCCTTATCAGTTAAAAACGCCTATAAATAACCATCTGAAAAATGCAAGTGTAATGAATACTAAGAAAAAACTGAAGGCAGCATAACTAAGTAAATAATTACCTGAGGAAATAAGGAAGATTTTAAAGAAAGATAGTTAGGAGATTCCCACAGATGTGCAGATTGGATCGTAAAACATATTTAGCCTGTGACTAAGAAACTAGTGGTAGTAAAGTAGGTAATCCGCGATTCAGACATCCTAACCTTACCTGTTCAGCAATATTTTCCTTGCTACCAATTTTTCAGAAGGGGTTGTTTTAAGTATATTGCTGATGAGCCAGCCACTGTTGAAGGATTTGCGATGAAACTGATCAACAGTAAATATCCATCCCTTAGCCTGGTAGAAATGAAAGGTTATGCTCTTTACGTACTGAAATTTTAATTGACCATTTTTGATTTTGTCTATGAATTGCTTGCCAGATGGCGTAGCGATGAGTTGCTGATCGAAATAAAATGCAGGTTGCATTTTATCAGTAAAAAGGTAATGCAGCTCGGCGAAATTAGTAGCATAGGCCGATGAAGAAATAAATTGCTGTGCTGGCGAGTTAACTTTTTTAAGTGATACCGAAGGCATATGTTCCTTACTGGCAGCGGGTTTGCCAATACCTGCGATCATCCACTTCGACCATTCTGTGCCCTGGCTGATAACATGAAAGACGACAGGGATTTCTTCCAGCTTACCATTGTTTAAAAACAGTGCATGTGCTTCAGCATACCAATTGGTGTCATTGAAATTAATGTAGACAGGGCTGGTTTTATCCAGTATATCATGGAAGAATTCTTTAGTCTTTGAATCTTTGTCGGTAAAGGAACTGTTCTCCAGATTGAATATGGATACCAGCAACATGTTGCGTGGAATACTTCGGCCCTTATTAGATTTGGCGTATGTTATGCAAATCTGAGATTCAGGCCAGGCATCAAAACGCTCCATGAATTCATCGATGGTTTTTATTTCCTGCCTGAAAAAATCATCATTAGGGTTGTAATTTTCGAAATACTGAGCACTGCCCTGTGGCAGTGCTGCAATTAGAAGCATTAGCGATAAACCTGCATGAAGTATTATGTTGCGAACAGCCATTGCATAATGTATTTGTCATCCTGTGGCAAACACAACCTAAGGCGATATAGAATATGTTTGCCGGGATGCTATTGCAAAAGTAACTACTTATCAGAAGTGAATTCGGTAACACCCATATTGCCGAAGAAAATATCCATAGATACCAGGTGGTAATCTTTCTTTTGATAATCCCGGAGGTTAATGATCACTTCTATGTCGCGGCGCACAATGTCGCTATACATGGCATGGCCTTCTTTATCAAAGCCTTTGAACTCCTGCTCCATCACAGCCACACCCCTGTAAGTACCATCAGGTTGCATGCGTATGTTTTCAATGGCAGTATAGTTGCGGTAGGTAATGTTGATCGATTTGTAAGGAAGTTTGGCAACATCTTTAAGGTATTCTCTCACCTGCTTTACATAAACCTTGCCTGTGGTCTGACTGGTAATGGTAATGATCTTTGATTCGTCATTATTGAATAACCTCATGGCCGAGTCGACATAGGTGATGTAGTTTTTCTTTTTCTTTTCTATCAAAACAGAAAGGTAATTCTGCATCAGTTTCATCTTTTCGGTAAGCTTCTTGTCTACATAATCCTTGTTTAGCGTGGAGCCGCTCTGGAATTTGTAGCCGGGCTTGGTCTTATCTTCTTTTTTTACCTGGCCAAACACTGATTCTGTACCAAAAGTCGCAGCTATAAGGAATAACACCGCAAATACCCTGACAAATACTTTTTTCATTGCACTGGTTTTTAAGAAAAAATAATTTAAGATACGAAGATACAGTAGTTTAGTAACCATATGAGTGATACTGGTCAGAGGTGGGGTTGAACTTTATCAGTCTGAAGCTTGTATATTTTAAAATGCTCCAGGCCCTCTATCTTTACCTCAGTCAATTTGTCTTTGTTTTCAGATAGCATTGCGCTGTCGTTAAATATATCTTCTGTTTCATGGAAAAATGAATTCATGTCTTCCGTTTTATACTGAATGTAATAATTGACTTTGTATTGCTGCATTTCGGGAAAGAGGCCGTTGCCGCGATATCGGTCGCCTGATGGCAGCATAAAGTAATATTGGTTGCCTGAAAAATAGGCAAGCTGTTCCATAAACTGCGGTTTGATATTGCCAGTAAAAGATCCCCTGATATTGGATGAAATTAGTTTCTGTGCCAGATTATGAGCCTGCGTACCCTTGCCAAACATAGTAATAAGGCCTATTATCGGAACTATGAGAAAACTTAACGGGAATAGCGTTCTTAATATGCGGGCAGATATCCTTAGCGGGTAGGTATTATTCTGAATACCAATTGCCCCCAATAGCATACTCAACGGAACCATGTACCAGATATAGCGTGGTTCGAAGTTGATGAGAAAATAGCCAAGGGGAAACAGTAAAAACGATAGTGCCACGATCTTAAGGTCTCCGGTATATATTGGTGTTTCTCTCTTCAATAAAAACGATAACAAGGCCACAATAGTGATCACAGGGAAGAATACAGACAACTGCAAAATGCTCACAACGAATTTTATGACATGGTATCCTGTACGAATGAACAGGTCGCCGAACAACGATAGGGAATCCCAGAAATGCGGAGTATCGCCATTGGCAAACCACGGGTCTTCCCAATAATATGGGCTGTCCGGATAAGCAGGGGGTATCAGTAATTTTATGCCTTCTTTCCAGTGAGGATGCCCTACAAGGTACCAGGACAAATTGAGTGAGCCGCTGGTGGAGGTAGTCCATATGCCATACTTATTATGCAGGGCTAAAATCCAGGGAAGGCTGCAGACTAACATAACAGTTATGGAAACGGCTGAAATTTTAAGCCATAGCGCTTTATTGTCCCGGTTTAATAACCAGGTGCAGCAGACAGTATTGAGTATGAAAAACGGAAAAGAATAGGCCTTGGCAAAGTAGGCCAGAGTACCAATACAGCCATACAGTATCCAGAGTGCGGGTCGCTGTTTGAAATTTTCAGTAATCAATAGCCTTAGCGAAGAAAGTAAAAAGAAGCATTCCCAGAGATCGTCGAAAGACTGGGCAAATATGGCATAGGTAAGAAACCCTGTAAGGGTCAGGTTAAGCGCCCATTGCATCCTTCGTGGCAGATCGAATTTCATGAAGAAGGATTGGCTGATAAAAATAAAGCCTATAGCGCCCAATGTATTGATCAGGACACCGGCGGGTATCGCTTCAAGCCCGCATTTTATTAGCCCGGCAGTAAGCCAGCAAGCCCATGGACTCCAGTAACCGTTGATGGCCCTTTGAATATCTCCGGCAGCATATCTTTTCGAAATAGTGAGATAGGCAGTACCATCGGGGTCTACGTAATATTGATAAAACGGATAAATGATGCATAGCAGCACACACATAAGCAGAGCTGATGTAAGAGCCGGATAATATTTTTGCATTTTACTCATGCTGTTACCACCAATTTTTCAGAGTTCTTATTTTGCCTGTACTGAAAACCTAATACTGCACAGCCAATAACAATAAGTGATACCGGCAAAAAGTAACGGGTATTGGCTATAGGGCCTGCTGCCAATGCAAAGTACCCGGTAAAAATAAAGGCAAATGCACGAATCATCCAATTAATACGCCTGCACAGCAGGAACCAAAGAAAGCCAGCTAAACGGATGCAATTGAACAGCAGTACCAGTAGGACTATCGGAATAGATGGATTGTTTTGCAGATAGCTACCTATACCTGTCCAGCCTTTGTTCTTCAGTGTGGCATAAAAGCCGGTTTGCTCCTTACGGTAGAGCCTGCCATAAGTGAGTTTGCCTGTAAACAGATCCATTTCCGCCTTGCCGGGTTCTATTAATATCCTTGCTGTATTGGTGAGGTGATAGGCCAGGTAGGGAAAGAAATTTTGTTTCAGTAAGGCCATGCCCTGTTCGTTGGCAAAGTCGTAACGGTCTTTATAATCAGGTATTGCATCATACTCCCTTCGTTCCCGGACCAGAAACCGGTTGGCGCTGTCGGTACCCTGTTTATGGCTTATGTAGGGATAGAAATAGTATATAGCATTGAACGATTGATTGCTGGTAAAGTGAAATTTATCGGTGCGGGTAAAATTCCAGAAATTGTACAACAATACCATGCATAGCGGTAACAGGGCTATCAGTACAGGGCGTTGTAATTTGTGTTTTTGCTTTGCAGCGATAAGCACTACAAGAAGAAAGTGAACAATAACAAAAGGGTAGAGGACTGGTTTTACAAATAATCCGGCAATGAGGGCAATGCTCATCAGTGTAGCGTACCTTATTTGCCTGGATTGTATCAGCAAAATGAAATTACCAAAATAGAGCAGCGTAAAGGTTTGCAGTAAAATATCAGGGGCAATTGTATTGGCATTGATAAACTGGGCTGGGCTGGCTATGAGCAGCAACAGGAATAGCCAATCGTATTTTTTTTGCAGACCAAGCCGCATGCATACGGTTCGGGTATAATAAATGTTGATAACAGAAAGTATATTCTGGAGCACAATAACGATCCAGTTATTAACCGTAAACAGGTAAACGCCCATCAGGAAGAGCGGATAGAGCGGTTGGCGCTGGGTCATATACTCAGGCATCACAGGCAGGGCCGGATTGCCGGCGTAGAAGAAAAATAGTCTTTTAATATTCAGCGCCTCATAAATGTACTCGTAAGAGTCACCCATATATATACGGGTAAATCTGCAGGCCATAAGGAAAAAAAGGACATGCACCAGCACTAGTGTACCAATGAATATTTTATCCTTTTTGTCCAGATTTAGTGCCATTTATCTAAATTCAATTATGCTTCATTTTTCAATTTTCCGGCTTTGAGCATTCTCCAGTTGCCGTGCATATCCTTCTTTATTTCAACCTCCTGGTAACCTGCATTTTCAAAAAGCAGCTTGCATTCCATAGCGTGAGCAGCATCCAATTCGCAATAAATATAACCATCCTGCTTTAAATGCAGTTTGCCGGATTCAGCCAGAGCCTTATAAAATACAAGTGCATCACTCGCCGGCACGAACAGGGCAATTACAGGTTCATAATCTCTGACATTGGCATGCATATTAGCTTTTTCGGTATAGGGTATATAGGGTGGATTAGAAACAATGATATCAAAACGGCCTAAATCCTTATTTCGTATGGTTTCATCCAGAAAATCCAGTTCAATGAGCCGGATATTATCGGCATTGCTGCGTTTTTCCTGCTCTGTAAGCACCCACTGAATATTGGTAAGCGCCACATCGAGGGCCTCTTTGCTGATATCTACGCAGGTAATTATAGACCGGGGAAGCAACCAACCCAGGGATATTGCTATACAACCGCTACCACTCCCTACATCAAGTATCCGGATCTTTGGTGTGGCAATTTCAGTGTCAACGGGCAATTGTTCCGTGTTTTTGTCCCCCGAATGGTCATCGACGATCCATTGAACCAGTTCTTCGGTTTCGGGCCGGGGAATCAACACATTTTCATTTACAACAAATTCACGACCCATGAACCATCCGCTATTGGTAACATACTGAATTGGTTTTCCCTTTATTAGGTCTTTTGACCTTTCGGTAAACAGGTCTTGCTGCCTTTTACTAAAAGGGGTGTCCTTCTTATCCAGCCTTGCCATTTTACCCAGCCCTGTAATAAACTCAAGAAACAAATGAGCTATGGCTGATGCTTCATGCTCATCATAAAGTGGCTGCAACTGATCTTTTATCTGGTAAAACGCCTTGCTGTAAGTTAACATGCAGTAAAGATATAACCTAAACGGCCAAACCCCTAAACCAGAGGAGAGTAACATACAATGACCTGTGTTTGTTTCGATTCATATAGGATTAAGGCCTTATTCGGCGGTTTTGCAATTTTCCATTGGCGGGATTGGGTTATCTTTACCACATAATGCAACAGGAAATATACATGCGCCGATGCCTGGATCTCGCCTATAAGGGCAGGGGGTATACAGCGCCTAATCCAATGGTTGGGGCTGTATTGGTGCATGATGGCCGGATCATTGGTGAGGGATGGCATCACTATTATGGCGCTGACCATGCTGAAGTAGATTGTCTGAAGAATGTGAAGTCCGAAGATCGGAGTCTTATTCCTGCCAGTACCATGTATGTGAACCTGGAACCCTGTGCGCATTATGGTAAAACACCGCCATGCGCTGTAAGGTTAGTGCATGAGCAGGTGCGAAAAGTAGTTATAGCCAACACCGACCCGTTTGAAAAAGTAAGTGGTAATGGAATTGAGATTTTGAAACAAGCAGGTATTACGGTGCAAACAGGGTTAATGGAAAAAGAAGGGTTATGGCTGAACAGGCGTTTCTTTTCTTTTCACACCCGAAAAAGGCCCTACATAATTCTGAAATGGGCGCAAACGCCGGATGGATTTATTGCTCCGGCAGACAGAAGCCGCTTGCAGATATCCGGACAAGGTAGTCAGCAACTGGTGCATAAATGGCGCACTGAAGAGTCTGCCATTATGGTGGGTACTACTACTGCCCTGAATGATAATCCGCAGCTTACAGCACGACTGGCAGTTGGAAAACAACCTCTTCGTATTGCTCTGGACAGGACACTCAGGCTGCCCTTAGATCATCACGTTTTCAATAATGCTGCTGATACATGGATAATAAATGAACTGAAGGATAGTCTGGAAGGTAATGTGCGTTATCTTAAAATAGCATTTAATGATCAAATGGCGGAGCGAATTCTGCAAAGATTGTATGATGCACAAATATTGTCAGTGATCATTGAAGGTGGCGCTGCATTATTGAATACTTTTATTGGTAAGAGATTATGGGATGAAGCCAGGATATTTACCGGCGCTATATCCATACATAGCGGATTAAGCGCGCCATTATTAAATAATGAGATTCATGCGTTTTCTGCTACATCCGACAGCGACAAACTGGATGTATATTTAAACAGGAGCAATCCTTATCATTACATTCCGGAAATGGAATTATAACCAACGCTACCTGATGCAGTACCTGATCATTGCTATTTTGCTGAGCGTTTTGATTTCATCCATCTTCAAGATGTTTGACCGCTATCGCATAGATACTTTTCAGGCGATTGTCGCCAACTATATAGTTTGTGTTATTGCAGGGGTAGTCTTTATTGGTCAAAATCCGTTCAATGCTGTTTCTGTTAATGCAGCCTGGTTTCCATGGTCGCTGCTTATGGGGTGTGGGTTTATAGGGGTATTTACGATGCTGGCATTTGGTATTAAAATCAACGGCATGACCACAACCACCATTGCCAACAAACTATCTCTGGTTATACCTGTGTTGTTTTCGGTGTGGCTGTATAAAGACCAGATGGGGATTGGTAAAGTGGCAGGTATATTACTCGCGTTTCCGGCTATCTGGCTTACCACCAGAACGAAATCAGAAAACAGAACACAGCATGGTTTTTTGTTACCGGCTCTTATATTTTTAGGTGGCGGTATGATAGATACCCAAATGAAGTACGTGCAGATGTATTTTCTTCCTACACCCGCAGATCAGGCTACATATACCCTATTCTGTTTTGCCGTAGCTGGTGCAATAGGCGTTGTAGCGGTTATAATATTGCTGGCATTGAACAAGACTAAATTGAAAGGCAGGAATATACTGGCTGGTATTGCTATTGGAGTGCCCAATTACTTTTCGATATACTACCTCATCAGGATGCTCAATAGTAATTTCCTTCAGAGCTCTGCAGCTATTCCTGTTTTCAATATTGGCATTGTAGTTATTTCATCGGTTACCGCCATTGTGTTGTTCAGGGAGAAGGCCGGTTGGCCACGTTTGCTGGGGCTATTTTTGTCCATTCTTTCCATAGCGCTCATTGCACTGGGAGACAGATAGCACTCCTGGTCAGCATTCATAAGAAAGGGCCGACGATTGCCGGCCCTTTCTTATGAAAAAACTATTAGTATTATTGCTCAATAACAAGGTGGAATACTTTGTTACCGGTAGCAGTGTGCAGGTTAACGAGATACATGCCATTGGCTACTGAATTGCCCAATTGCACTTTTTCGTTCAACTGCCCGCCATTGGCAATTATCTTGTTTGAATAAATTACCTGTCCGAGCATATTGGTTACCTCAAATGAAACTTCCTCATCTATTGAACTAACCATACCCTTGATAGTAAATGTACCGTTATTCGGATTCGGCAATAACCAGATATCATCAGAAGCGGCATTAACCGGCTGAACACCAACACCGATAACATTGATGGTTATTGAACTACCACCAGGAATTCCGGAACATCCACCGCTGCTAACAACTTTACAGGTAATAATATCACCATTATTAAACTGGCTGCTCGAGAAAGAAGATGAAGTAGCGCCTGCAATATCGGCACCGTTAATATTCCATTGGAATGCAGGCGAAGGACCGCCATAAGTAACTGTAGCAACAAGTGTTTCTGTTTCGCCCTTGCTGATGCTTAAGTCAGGATAAGCTGAAATGGATACTATTGGTGTAACAGCGATATCAGTAATCATTGCTGATGGGGCGCTCATCGCGTAATTGGCCAGACGGCAAAGGTAATTGCTGGTAAGTTTGCAGGTTATCACATCTCCATTGGCCGGTACATAAGTGTATGTTGGGCCGCTTGAAATTACTGTAGTTCCATTACGCCATTCGAAAATAGGTACTGTGCCTCCATAAGCAGCAGTAGCTGTAAAGGAGACTGAAGCGCCCTGGCAAACTTCAACACCAGGATTTGCCGAGATTGTTACAGAAGGTGAATGTTTATCCAACACAGTAATTGTTGCTGTGGCAGAGGCTGTGGACGGAATAGCGCATGTTGCATTGCTGGTAATAGCTATACTTACAATATCTCCGTCTGCAGGTACATAATTGTAGTTGATAGCAGTACCGGAAGGTATGCCGTTTACAGACCACTGATAAGCAGGTGAAGAACCTCCGTTGGTAACCATAGCTGTAAATGTGGTCATATTGCCAGAGCAAACAGTATCGCCAGATGCTGTTGAAATGTTCACAGATGGTACAAGTACCGGATTAACTGCAACAGCAGCCGTTCCCGGCATAATGCTCATACATCCTGTTGCATAATCTGTAGCTTTTACTGTGTAGCTGCCGGCAACGGTTTGCGCACCGAAATCAAGTATTGTTCCTGAACCCGGCAATGTGCCACTTAATGAAGTGCCGTTGTAAAGATTGTAGCTGATGCCTGAGCTTGAAGATGCAAGTCCGATATGTACACCACCTGTGCCGGAACAATAAGCGCCACCACCTGTTACCGGATAAACCCCGGGTAACGGATTGATTGATACTGATGCAGAACCAGCCATGTTGCTGGAGCAGGTAGTGGTTGCGTCCACTGCTATCACGGTGTATAAACCGGCTGCAGTCTGCAGGCCAAAATCAATAGCGGTTCCGGTTCCGGCAACTGGTAATCCTACCAGTGTAGAACCACGGTAAAGGCGATAAGAGATGCCTGAATTAGATGTGTTCAGACCAATATTTACACCTGCATCGCCGGAGCAATAACTTCCGCCACCGGTAACAGTATGGATATTGGGTAATGAGTACGAATTTATAGTAGCGCTACCTGTCATATTCCCTGTGCAGCCTGTTGTAGTATTGGTAGCTGTTATGATATACAGGCCGGAAACAGTTTGTAGTCCGAAATCAAGTGATGCGCCTGTTCCTGTCATTGCAGCGCCAACTGGTCCGGAACCATTGTTTAACTGGTAACTGAAACCAATTGCTGAACTGTTAAGTCCTACATGTGCACCAGGGCCACCTGTACAGAAATTTCCACCGCCTGTAACTGAATAGCTAACCGGTGCAGGATTAGTATATAACGTTGCGCTACCCAACATGTTGCTTATGCAGCCGGTGCTGGTATTGACAGCTACAACCATATAGCTGCCTGGCACAGACTGCAGGCCCATATCGATGCCGGTACCTGTGCCACTAACCGATGGGCCAGCCAGGATACCACTGTGATATAGCAGATAGGAAATTCCTGTACTGGAGCCGTCAAGACCAATATGTGCTCCGCTTCCCGCACAGAAACCTCCGCCGCCTGTAACATTGTAAATGGCAGGTTGTGGATTAATGCTAACCGAAACACTGCCAGCCATATTGCTGGTGCAACCTGCTACTGTGTTTACAGCGGCAACAGTGTATGTGCCCGTAAGGGTTTGCGCTCCAAATGAGAGCGGACCGCTTGTGCCGCCAATCGGGCTGCCCACAGCAGTTGTGCCGCGGTATAAAGTATAATTTACTCCAGCCTCGCTATTGCTTAAATATATGGAAACACCAGGTCCTCCGCTGCAATAACCGGTTGAACTGCTGCCGGATACTGTATAACTTACCGGAACCGTACCCACAACAATCGGCGCGCTGCCTATCATTGTATTTGTGCAACCCGTTATTGGATTTGTTGCCTTCACAGTATAATTACCTGCTACTGTTTGTGCACCAAAGTTAATGGCTGAACCAGTACCTGAAAAAATACTTCCTGTTGGTATGCCATCAACCAATAACTGATAATTGATGCCTGATACTGAATTGCCTAACATTACATCGCTACCTGTACCTCCGGCACAAATGGCGCCGCCTCCTGTAACATGGTAGCTGTCAGGCAAAGGCAAAGTGCCGATAGCCGGACTTCCGGTCATTGTTCTTGTGCAGCCTGTGCCCATATCGGTACCCACTATGGTATAAGAACCGGTAGCTGTTTGTGCGCCAAAATTGAGCGGAAGACCTGTGCCAAACAATGGTACAGAAACCAGTGTTGTTCCATTGAATAATTCGTAGGAAACCCCTGAAGTAGAACCAGACAGTAAAATAGAAGGGCCTGTTCCGGAAGTACAATAATTTCCGCCACCGGTAACATTGTAAAGTACAGGCAAAGGATTGGTATTTATGGAAACTGTTCCGGTCATATTATTGCTGCAACCTGTAAGGCTGTTAAATGCAACAACAGAATAAATTCCTGTTCCGGTTTGTAATCCAAAGTCAAGAGCCGATCCTGTTCCGGTTATGCTTGCTGGGAGCGGTGAACCGGCAATTGATAAAGTATAATTTGTTCCCGCATCCGAACCATCAAGCTTTACAGGTACTCCCGTGCCGCCAAAGCAGTATGAGCCTCCTCCAGTCACATTATATGTTCCTGGTAATGCATTGACCGAAATAACCGCGCTTCCTGTCATAGTATTGCTGCATGATGTGCCGGCGCTGGTTGCAACTATTGTGTAAGTGCCTGCCAGATTTAGCCCAAAGTCAAGAGGTGAACCTGTTCCGGCGATAGTAGTACCGGTATAGGTGGCTCCGTTGTATAATGCATAATCATTTCCGGACACTGAACCATCAAGCAAAATGTGAAGGCCGATGCTTCCGGTACAATAACTGCCTGAACCCGAGATATTGAATACCACTGGCAGTGAAGAGATTGCAACTGTAGCTGCTCCCGTCATATCCGCAGTGCAGCCAGTGGTTGGATTTGCAGCAACGACAGTGTAAGCTCCTGAGTTTGATTGAGGGCCGAAATCGATCGTTGATCCTGTTCCTGCAACAGGGCTGCCATAAACAGAGCCGTCAAGGAATAACTGGTAATTTACTCCTGCCTCAGAGCCATTAAGGCCAACAGGAGAACCACCTGAGCCGGGGCAATAATTACCACCACCGGTAACCACATGTATGTTAGGTAATCCAAGGACTGAAACTGCTGCGCTGCCGGACATATTGGCTGTGCAGCCGGTAGCTGGATTTGTAGCCACTACTGTATAAATACCAGCTAATGTTTCAGCGCCAAAGTCGATGGTAAGTCCTGTACCCGCTACCGGTGTGCCTGTAAGGACACCACCTCTGTAAAGCTGATAATTGATACCTACCTCTGAACCGCCAAGATTAACATGAACTCCCGTACCTCCTGCACAATAGAAACTGCCGCCGCCAGATACAGTATAAGTAACAGGTAATGAGCTGACAGAAATTGTTGCACTTCCCAGCATGGTATTGGAGCAGGTAGTAGTGGTGTTGGTTGCTTCTACCGTATAGATGCCCGGTGCAGTAAAAGTGCCAAAATCAATAGGTGAACCTGTGCCTGAAACTGCAATTCCAACCGGTGAACCGGCAAGATATAATTGATAACTAACGCCACTTGCAGAATTGATTAGCCCGATGTGTAAACCAAGGCCTGCAGGACAATGACTGCCGCCTCCGGTAACAGAATAGGCTACTGGCAGCGGACTTACTGAAACCGGAACGCTGCCTGTCATGTTGCTTGAGCATCCGGTAGCTGCATTGGTTCCAATTACGGTATAGATACCGGCAACTGTCATGAGACCGAAATCGATATTTGTGCCTGATCCGCCAACTGCATCGCCGGTTGCAATACCACTGTTATACAACTGGTAATTGATGCCGGCATCAGAATGGTCGAGACCAACATCGCTGCCTGTGCTGCCTGCGCAATACGTACCACCACCGGTAACATTATTAGTGCTGGCAGGTAATGGGTTTATTGCAATTGTTACTGTACCCGACATAGTAGCGATACAGGAGGTAGTTGCGTTTGTAGCAACAACCCTATAGTTGCCTGCTGCGGTCTTCAGCCCGAAATCGAGCGCTGCTCCTGTTCCGGGAACAGGAGCGCCTACTGGAGTAACTCCAAGATATAATTGGTAATTGATACCCGGATCTGAACTGATCAATCCGATATGAACACCGGTGCCACCTGCGCAATAATTGCCGCCACCTGTTACAAGGTAACTGGATGGTATGGGGTTGATGCTGACTACAGCGCTACCTGTCATATTGTTCATACAGCCTGTAGCGGTTACTGTAGCTACTGCGGTATAAGTGCCCGCGGCAGCCTGAGCGCCAAAGTCAAAACCGCTACCTGTACCGGTTATTGCTGCGCCTGCCGGGGTAGTGCCATTATACAACTGGTAAGTTGTTGTTGCGCTTGAACCACTGATGAGTACGTGTGGGCTTGCGCTGCCAGCGCAGTATGCGCCACCTCCTGTAACAGTAAATGTTGCAGGTAAAGGATTAATAGTAATTACGCCGCTGCCGGTCATATTTCCGGTGCAACCGGTGCCCGCCACTGCTGCATTAATAGTGTAGGTTCCGGCAGGGATCTCCAGGCCGAAATCCAGAGGAGCGCCGGTACCTGAAGCGCCACCAAGTAGTG
>CAIUZK010000143.1 GCA_903903635.1 uncultured Bacteroidota bacterium | reverse complement strand
TCTGATAACCTGCTGAAATGTACTTGCATAAGCATTTCAGTCTTTTTATCGTACTTTGTAATCACACAATAGCATATTGGTTATACAAATATATGAATTGTTTTTGTAATTTTGTAGGAATTATTTTGAAAGTCTCACTTAGCCGTATTATTTTTCCAGCACTGAAACTTATCCCCAAAGGTGAAATCCTCAACCTATCAACCTATCAACTTACCTCCGCCTCACTCTTAACTCATCCTCATCACTCCCCAATGACTGAGGGCATTTATAAGATGTGAAATTAAAAGTAAGACTGAGCATTGCCATCAGGTACTGATCGTAACTGCTGGTATTACCCCTTTGCTTGCCTGTAATGCCCAATACCTGGCCGGGAGAGCGATCCTGCAATGCTGCCGCAATAGGGTTTTTGCTAAAACTACCGACACCAACATAGGTAGTGCTTACATCATCAAGATAATCGGTTGTTGTAAGCCTGTCGGCTATTTCGAGCGCAAGATTTACGCCTCCCGCTATCCAGACCTTTACACCTGCCCCAATAGGGAAACAGGGACTCACACTTGTGTACTTGCGGGGAGCATAGCCTGCATACTGCCCTTCTGTCCCCAATGGGCGCAGGTAGTATTTAGATCCATTATAGGTAGTGTAGGGATCATAAAAAAAGGCGCCAATTCCCCCCGTAAGATAAGGAGTGTACCTGTGTTCTTTCATTCCGGTAACAAACGCAAAAAAGTTAAACTCGGCCTGCGCAACTACTTCTACAATGTCACTTTTAAAATTCAGGTTTCTCAGCTTGTCGTATGGCGCATCGTTGTATTTGTCATCATAACCTACGCAAGTAAAGTTGGTCACCAACTTGAGGGCTATATAAGAATTCAGCCTTTCGCGGGCATAAATGCCACCTGCAGCGCCAATAGTTTTAAAACCATAATGCTCATTCAGATCGCCGAAATATTGGGATCCGCCACCCGAGAAACCAACTTCAAGAGCAGTATAATACCTTTGCGACCAGGCATTTTTCCCTATTAACAACGAACAAACTAAGATAATTACAGCTATAATCCTCGGCATACCTAATATGAGTAAACGCCAAAATTAGCTATTTATTGTTTGGCTCCATAGCTTTCTGGCAAAAGCTACCCAAAAGTCGCAAACTTTATCTGAATACAGAAACAGGTTGAAATCCGAGCGAACAAGTGCATTGAATTGCATATGTAATGCATTTTTTATTGCTTCAAAATATAATACCCCCCTTTCCCCAAATGTCATTAACTTAAGCAACGCCGGTATCTCCCAGGGTACATTCGCCACTACGGGCGGTCTTTACGTCTGTTTTCCGCCAGTTTCACTGGCGGCTACACACATTGAAGAGTCCTACGGACTTCCTTAAGTTAATGACATTACCCCTATACCTGCAACCTGTTTTTGTTGTATTTTTACCAGCGCACAGGCTATTCTGTGAATCTGATTTATAATGAGCAGACCGATAGTTATTAAGGCTGAAAATGTTTCTAAACTATACCGATTGGGTCAGGTGGGCACAGGTACCCTGAGCCATGACCTGAAAAGGTGGTGGGCCCGTTCCCGTGGCAAAGAAGATCCATACCTGAAAATAGGTGTCGAAAACGACCGCACCCAAAAAGGCGGCAGCGATTATGCATGGGCACTTCAGGATATTAGCTTTCAGATAGAGCAGGGCGACACATTGGGTATCATTGGCAAGAACGGAGCGGGTAAATCAACTTTATTAAAAATCCTTTCCAGAGTAACATCACCCACAAAAGGCGATATTAAAGTAAAGGGCCGTATTGCCTCCCTTCTCGAGGTTGGTACCGGCTTTCATCCCGAACTCACCGGCAAGGAAAATATTTATATGAACGGGGCCATCCTCGGCATGACCAAAAAAGAAATTACCCGTAAGTTCGATGAGATCGTCGATTTTGCAGGTGTAGCTATGTATATCGATACGCCGGTCAAGCGTTACAGCTCAGGCATGTATGTGCGGCTGGCATTTGCGGTAGCAGCCCACCTCGAACCCGAGATTCTCATTGTAGATGAAGTACTGGCAGTAGGCGATGCCGATTTTCAGAAAAAATGCCTCGGTAAAATGGGCGATGTAGCCAGTCATGGCCGCACCATCATATTTGTAAGTCATAATATGCAGGCAGTACAAAGTCTTTGTAAGACCGCCATTTACCTTAAAGCAGGCAAAATGGAGGATATTGGCCGCACTGATAAAGTTATCAACAATTACCTCAGCAGGGAAATCAAAAACTGCCTTGGGCGTTCATGGTCTCCGGCCGATGCCCCTGGCAATGATGCCGTAAGCTTGCTGCGTGCCGAGATAATTTCAACCGAGAAGGATGATGTAATAACAGTAAATACCCCGATCGATATCGAGTTTGAATTCCAATTGAAAACGCAAACCAACCTTAACCTCAGCCTGATAATGAATACAGTTGCCGGCAACTGTATATTCAATGTTGGCACTCCTTCAAAGCCAATGGCTCCGGGCAGGTATTCCAGCCGCCTCACTATCCCCGGCATGTTCATGAACGATGACATTTACAGCATCAACCTGATATTTGTAAAAGATACGTCAGCGCATATGTTGTACCTGGAAGACCTGCTGACATTCGAGGTGGTGGAAAACGCACGGGAAGGCAACTGGTTTGGTAAATGGCCGGGCGCGGTTCGCCCCAACTTCGAATTTACATTGGGTTGAACCAGCCATCGCATCGGGCATTTACAGGCTTATTTCATACTGCTTTTTATAATGCCTATGATAGTATCTATGGTCTGCATAGGCAGCGTATAATACAAAGGAAGGCACAATATCCGGCTGGCAATATCTTCCGATTTCGGACAAGGCTGATACTTCACAATATTGGTATAAGTATTTACCGATGGATAAAAATACCTGCGTGGAAAAATTGAACTTTTATTCAGCTCGCTTTCCACATGCAGCATCACGGCCTCCGAAGGAAAGATAACAGGCATATAACTATAGTTGCACGCATCATTTTCAACCTTCTGAAAACTAATGCCGGGTAAGGCTTTTAATGCCTCTTTGTAATAGCCGTATTTTGCTTTCCTGTCTGCCAGCACCTCAGCCGAATACTTTAAATTAGCTAATCCCAGGGCGGCATTTACTTCAGTCATTTTACCATTAAAACCTTCTTCTACTATGTCTTTTTTATCATTATGCCCAAAGAACCTGATGCGTTTCAGCTTTTCATGCAGCGCATCATCTGTTGTAACACATGCGCCACCCTCAGCCGTGTTCAGCAGTTTGGTAGCATGATAACTGGTAGCCGAAATATCTCCGCACTCCAGTGCCGACCTTCCCTTATAATTGGTTCCCACTGCATGCGCTGCATCATATATCACCTTGAGGTTGTGCTTGCGGGCTATGGCCTCTATAGCCTCTATCTCACAAAGATTGCCAAACACATGAACCGGCATAATAGCTACCGTTCTCGGTGTAATCGCGGCTTCAATTAATTCCGGATCTATGTTCAGCGTTTCAGGATTTATATCCACAAATACCGGGTCGCAACCTTCCCATTGTATTGCGCTTACTGTAGCTACCCAGGTGAAGGGGGAAGTAATTATTTCGCCCTTCAGTGCAAGTGCCTTTATTGCCATTTGAATAGCTATCGTGCCATTGTTCACAGCTACACTCTGTTTTATATTAAAGAAGGAATTTACTTCCTTTTCAAATTGTTGCACAAGTGGACCATTATGGGTAAGAATACCACGTTCCCATACTCCTTTCAGCAATTCCATATACTCTTCAAGCGGAGCAAGAGAAGGCATGGTTACAAATACAGACTTATTATTCATCAGAAACAGTTTTAAATTCTTTTATCAGTCGGGCCTGGTTTATGTTCTGTGCATATTCAGCATCTGCACTTATCGTGTTTTTAACCAGGCCATTAAAATGTAACAGTAAATTTTTAAAATGATTGCCCGCCGGAACCTTGATGATTTCTTTACCGGCACTGGTTTCAAGTATTAATTCAGCCTCAAATCCAGGAGGGGCGGTGAATACTCTGGTGGCGGTAAGTTTTCCCTTACTACCAATCAGTTCCATATTGCACTGATAATAATTGTCAAAGCCAAAAGCGATCTCCGAAAAAAGAGGTCCGTTTTTTTGCTGAAGAAAGCCACCACCCCAAATGTCAACACCTCTGGCGCTGTCGTAGTTAAGTTTGGCTGCTTTTACATCAAGGTCATTACCAAGTATTATTTGCGAAATCTTTATTGGATAAGCGCCGGCATCTAACAGCGCCCCTCCTCCCAGTGATTGCTGATACCTTATATTGTCTGCATCAGGAAATGGAGGAAACCCGAAAGTAGCTCTCATGCATCTCAGTTCACCCAGTACTCCCGAATCAAGAACCCTTTTGATCTCTGCCATCTGCGGATGGAAACGGAACTGAAAATGCTCCATCAGGATGAGGTTACTTGTTTCGGCTTTATTATTCAATCTTTCTACATCAGCAAAGTTGGTTGCCAGCGATTTTTCAACCAGCACATGGATACCTTTATCCAGAGCCTTACCTATCCATTCAGCATGCATGGAATTGGGGAGTGGAATATACAAAGCATCCAGATCGCCTTCATTGATCAATGCTTCATAATCAAAAGGAAGAGACCCGAATTGTTGGGCACAATCCATAGCCTTTTCTTTTTCCCTGCTGGCTATACCGGCAAGATTAAATAAATCTTTCAATTCCAGAATGGCAGGTATTACCGAACGTTTGGCTATAGATGCACACCCTAGTATCCCGATATTTATTAACTTACCCATGAATCAGATAAAAGAAATAGTTGAGATCAGGCTTCTTGCCTGAATGTTAAGATAATTATTGAACTTCAAAAAAGTATTAAGCTGATGAAGGGTTATCCAGATATAATTTTCCGGTAAAACCTCACTTACCTCATCTCCTGCTATTACAATTACATTGCGGTTCTGCTCCCTGAAAAATCTACCCCCTTCTTCCGACTGGCAGGCATCAAATATTATTTGCTCTTTCCTTGCTTTCAAAACATAATCCAGGAAGGGCAGCGAACCGGCATCTGTTTGCCGGTAGTTGCCGGTAAGGCACTGAACCGTTGGTGCAAACTCTATGATATCGTGGTTGCCGCATTCCAGTTTTGCCTGCACTGCAAAATGAAGTATGCCATTGATCTCTTTGCATACAAAAGCACATAATCCTTCCTGGGCAGGCTCTATCATAGGCTGAGTCCACTTTACCACTTCCCTGTTGCCTATTTCAACTTCAACGGCTATTACTCTGAAATACTTTCTATCCTTATGATAAATTTCAGACGGACCAATTATCCAGTCTGTCATTCCGGATATTGGCAATTTGTTTATGTCTAAGTAATAAAGACTCTTGATACGAGTCATGAAATTCAGTAGTTCTTCTATTGTATGTAGCGCCCCTTCCCTAACCAGCGCGGAGCGTAGCGATGCCTCTTTTACCGGATTGTCAACAGCTTTTCTACCTGCATAATTAATGAAATCTATAACACTCGAATCATAACTACCAAACGGGATACCAGAAATGACCGTTCTGGTATCCATATTTACGAGGTTGTCGGACTGTAGCAGTTTCTTGATCTGTGCAAGAGTAATCCAGATGAAGTTGTCATAGAGATGGATATCTTCTTCTATTTTGATAATGATATTCCTGTTTCTCTTTCTTAAGAACCGTGCACCCTGCTCTGATTGCAACTGATCCAGAAGTATTTGTTCATTTTTTACATTCTGGAAATAATCAAGGTACAATGGCTTTTCCCCCTTATGCACCTGGTTGTAATTACTTCTGGTAGCCTGTAGTGTTGGCGATAGTTGCACGTAGTTTACATTACCCGGTTCTATCTTAGCCTGCATCAGAAAATACAATACGCCATCAAACTCCTTGGTAATGAAACCCAGGTAACCGATTTCGGGTTGGTTAATAATGGGTTGTTCCCATTCCGGCATTCCGGGCCAGTTTGTCTTTACATTGATGCCATCTATCGAGAAAAAACGTCCTGAATCATGAACAATGCTGGCGCCATTTACCTTCCATGATTTCAGTTCGTTAAATGGAATCTTATTTATTTTGACATTTATTTTTTGGTTTTGCTCCCTAAGCCAATTAATTATTTCATTTGTAGAAATAAATCTGCCTTCATCTGTAAAAGCACTTTTTAGAAATAGTAAAGAATTTTTATGATGAATGTTCATTATGCTGTTATTACTACCAGGCTACCACCCGGAACACGATTTTTCAAAAACCAAAGTTAATTCAAAAGTCCTTATTTTACTACATAATTGCGGCAATTTCACCCTGTGAAAATTTAATATGCAGGGTTGATGGTAAAGGGTTAATATAGATAATCCGGCATCCGAAATTTACAACATCCTAATTCACGAATTCATCAAACTGACATTAACAACAACGTTGCTGCCAACTTGGTTGGTCAACAGCTACTTGCCTTGCGAATACAACAGCACATTGGCCGTAGCTACTATTCCTTCCTCCCTTCCTATAAAGCTAAGATGCTCAGTAGTCGTTGCTTTAATTGAAACATCATCAACAGATACGTTCAGAATACCTGCGATCACCTTCCTCATTTCGTCAACATATATCCGGATCTTGGGGGCCTGAAGGAGAATAGTGCTATCTATATTTACCAGTGAATAGCCCCTTTCGCAAACCAACTGGTACGATTTTTGAAGCAGTACTTTGCTGTCAATCCCTTTATAAGCAACATCGGTATCCGGAAAATGCATGCCGATATCGCCCAGGCTTAAAGCCCCAAGCAGCGCATCGCAGATAGCATGCAGCAACACATCGGCATCTGAATGCCCCAGAGCGCCCTTACTATGAGGAATATGGATTCCTCCCAGCCAGAATTCCCGGCCCTCAACCAATTTATGAAAATCTATTCCCTGACCTATTCTGTACGACATAAAACCCCAAACCCCTAAAGGGGCTTCCCTTTATTTTCTGATAATTGTAACCTGATGTAATTTTCAATAATTGAAATCACCTTTTTTAACGCCTTTTCAACCTGTATGTTTGTAAATCTAAGAAAACTTATTCCTTCAGCCTCAAGATTTTTTTGGCGTATCTCCTCTTTTTGGCGAATATCATTTTCAGCATGTATGTTCCCATCAATTTCAAAAATCAATTTCAAAGAATGGCGATAAAAGCCGGCAACATAGATACTTATTGGATGTTGTCTTTTGAATCTGTGTCCTAAAGGGTTTTGTTTTAAATAGGACCATATCATTATTTCTGCATGGGTTGGATTATCCCTTAAATTTTTCGCTTTCTCAAAGATCAAATGAGATGCTTTTAGAAACATTTTCCACACCATGTATAATTAAGCTAAATTATTAATTCACGATCAGCATTAGCTCAAAGCTTAATGTCTGGTTCCCCTTCAGGGGGTAGGGGTTTAAGGTATTTCCTGCTTGTTTCTATTGCTATATCATATCCGGCATCGGCATGTCGTATTACACCCATTGCCGGATCGTTGAATAATACACGTTTCAACCTTTCGTCAGCATCATCTGTGCCATCAGCCACTATTACCATACCTGCGTGCAACGAGTAACCCATACCCACACCACCACCATGGTGGAACGATACCCAACTGGCGCCACCTGCAGTATTGATCAATGCGTTAAGTATCGGCCAGTCTGCAACAGCATCGCTGCCATCTTTCATTGCTTCTGTCTCCCGGTTAGGTGAGGCCACCGAACCTGTATCCAGATGATCACGTCCAATTACAATCGGGGCTTTTACCTTGCCTGTCCTTACCAGTTCATTGAACATAAGGCCGGCTTTTTCCCGCTCGCCCATTCCCAGCCAGCATATTCGCGCCGGCAATCCCTGGAAAGCTATCCGCTCCCGGGCCATAACCAGCCACCTGTGCAATCCCTTATTGTCGGGAAACAGTTCCATCAGCGCTTTATCTGTTGTATAAATATCCTCAGGATCGCCACTTAAAGCAACCCACCGGAAAGGCCCCTTGCCTTCGCAAAAAAGAGGTCGTATATAAGCAGGTACAAATCCGGGAAAGTCGAACGCATTTGCTACACCTCGTTTATCATGAGCTTGCCCGCGGAGGTTATTGCCATAGTCAAAGGTTATAGCGCCTCTCTTTTGAAGTTCCAGCATCTGGCGCACGTGCCTTGCCATTGTATCCAGTGAGCGTTTAATATACTCATCCGGATTACTGGTGCGCAATGCATTTGCCTCAGCCACACTCAATCCTTCAGGGAAATAACCAATCAGTTCATCATGAGCAGATGTCTGATCGGTAAGGGTATCAGGAGTAATGTTGCGATCTGTCATCCGCTGCAACAGGTCTACCACATTGCAACAAACACCAATCGAGATCCGCTCACCACTTTTTGCTGCTGTTACGGCCCAGTCTATACCTTCATCAATATCTGACGTCCATTTATCCAGGTAGCGGGTTTCAATACGTTTTTTAATGCGCCATTCTTCCATTTCGGCAGCAAGACAAACGCCCTCGTTCATGGTAATGGCCAACGGCTGAGCGCCACCCATGCCACCCAGTCCTGCCGTAACATTGAGCTTGCCTTTCAGCGAGCCATCATAATGCATATTGGCCAGCGACAAATAGGTTTCGTAAGTACCCTGCACAATACCCTGCGATCCAATGTATATCCAGCTACCAGCGGTCATCTGTCCATACATCATCAGGCCCTTGGCTTCCAGTTCACGGAAGTGCTCCCATGTTGCCCATTTGCCCACAAGATTGCTGTTGGCGATAAGTACCCTTGGAGCGTTTTTATGCGACCGCAATACCCCCACAGGTTTGCCGCTTTGCACCATCAGGGTCTCATCCTCGTTGAGGTTCTTCAGGCAATCCAGTATTTTGTCAAAACTCTCCCAGTTGCGGGCTGCCTTACCGTTACCGCCATATACTACCAGATCCTCCGGCCGCTCAGCCACTTCAGGATCAAGGTTGTTCTGTATCATACGGTATGCAGCTTCTGTTACCCAGTTTTTGCAGGTAATCTCAGTGCCCTTAGGGGCCCGGATAACGCGTTTTCCAGTAATTAATGGCATAAAAAATGAATGATGTTTATTGAACGATATTAAATGGAATTTCCTGAATTGCTTTTGAATGCTCTATTACGCCATAGTGTATAATTCCGAAAAGGTCGGCATAAGGTTTAAATCGGGTCCTGAAATAATTATGAATTAGTTGAACATCTTGTTTTTTTGAATTATCACAATGTACTACTGTGAAAATCTTGAATTGGGTGTCGGAATTTGGAATAAAAGGCAATCCAGGATTGATTTTCCCACTATATGGGTATGCATGTTTGCTTGAGAGGAACATGCATAAGCTATCAATTGCCTTCTTTACAATGTCCCAGGTTTTCTTGTTAATGGTAAGTGTGTCTAATGTTGCCTTTGTATAATCCTTTAACTCAATCAACCAATAAGTATTATTTGCCTGATCATACCAGCAAGCATCCATTTCCTTAAAATTATTTCCTTTTAGTGCAATATATCCCTTACAGGTGCTGAACCTAAAATAATTATTATCAGGGAAATTAAGTGTTATGTTGCTTTCAGCAAATCCAGGCATAGCTATATCATTATAATCCTAAATCAAGCGATGTTTCTTCATCCGCCATTTTTATTGCTTCTTCAGCAATCTCATTCTCAGGAAAATCTTCCCTTAGATTAAACAATGAACTTTCGATATTGGAGCCTTTATTTCTCGTAAGGGAGTAGCAATTTACATCAACAGCATATTTTTTTGCAGACAAATGCATTTGCTTTAAAACAAAATAATTATGTGTAGCAATAAAAACCTGAATACCTGCATTAGCCATCAACATCAGCATCTCTACCAATTCACGGGTAGCTTCGGGGTGGAGTGCTGTTTCAGGTTCGTCAAGAAACAAAATTGAATTTGCATTAAGTTGCCTGTTATGTATTAAGGTAGTAAGGATGCCGATTTTTTTTACACCCTCTGCAGTTAGCTGCATAGGAAATTCGGTATTCCCCTTTTTAAATAAAAAATCATCATCAGATCCTTGTTCAATATTTCCTTCGAATAAATCTTCTAGTTTTTTATTTACGTCCTGCAATTCACCTTTTACATATAAGTGCTTTGGTTTTGTTGGTATTACCAATGCTCTTATAAGGTCAAGATAGGTATCATCGAAGCCAGGCATGTGGAGATTATCACGTGTTGCGCGAATAGCCTTTAAAGATGTTAATACTTCCTTTGCCGGTATAAATAAGCATTGATAATTATTGCCCAGGTTGTTTACTAAATTATCCTGAAGATCATTTATGGTATTAGTAGTTGAATCACCAAAACTATAGCTGACCCTATCATTTAATACAAACCCATCTTTGAAGAACTCAACATCGACGGAAAATTTTTCTTTGGTAATTTTATTCACCAATTCACCTAAACCTTTCTTGCCAGGTTGAAAGGTATCGTTAAGTTTCTCAGCAAGTAATTTCTTTAGAGTTATATCCTCATTCACAATCCTCTTTCCGTAAACATCAATGGATTTACAAGTGGCATATAGCAATTTTAACAGGCCAGTTTTACCTGTATCATTCTTCCCAATTATTACATTAACAGGTGCAAAGTCCTGGCTATTAAACTCACCATAACCCATGAAATTCCGAATTCTAACAGATTTGATCATAACATTAGAAATTGGTCATAAAACTACTTGAATTTTCTTAGTGTAATCTGATTTCCGCTTATTTGATAAACATAACTTCAAATCAGAAAACGCAAAAATATTTGTGCTCAATTCTTAACAATAGTGGAATTTATAGTAAATAACAAAATACAGGGTTCCCCTTTATTGGTTCAGCTTATTAATAGCCTCGGCCAGTTTCCGCTCCTCTTCAGCATGGTTCACATCATGCTTTATAAATGTTTTACCGGTAACTACTTCATACAGCTCAATATACCTTTCAGAAATCTGACCCACTACTTCTTCAGTCATTTCAGGCACTTGCTGGCCATCCTTACCCTGGAAGCCATTTTCCATCAGCCATTCCCTTACAAACTCTTTTGATAACTGGCGCTGTTGCTCACCATTTTTCTGGCGCACCTCATACCCTTCCATATAAAAGTATCTTGATGAATCGGGTGTATGGATCTCATCTATCAGGTATATAGTATTGCCTATTTTGCCAAATTCATACTTCGTATCTACCAGAATGAGTCCCCGGGCTTTCGCCATTTCACGGCCACGTTCAAATATTGCAAGGGCATATTTTTCCAGTTGCTCATATTCATCCTTATTTATTAATCCGCTGCTGATTATTTCTTCACGCGATATGTCTTCATCATGGCCTTCGTGCGCTTTGGTAGTTGGTGTAAGTATAGGCTTTGCAAAGAAGTCATTTTCCTTCATGCCATCAGGCATGGTAATACCGCAAAGCTCCCGCTTACCACTTTTGTAGGTGCGCCATGCATGTCCGGTAAGATTGCCGCGCACCACCATCTCCACCGGGTAAGTTTCGCACTTATAGCCTATGGTTGCATTGGGCAGTGGCACACTGATCATCCAATTGGGTACAATATCCTTTGTTGCATCAAGAAATTGTGCGGCTATCTGGTTAAGTACCTGGCCCTTATATGGAATTGGTTTGGGCAGAACTACATCGAAAGCTGAAATGCGGTCGCTCACTATCATGACCATATATTTATCGGCTATGGTATACACATCACGTACTTTTCCTTTGTAGAAATTCGTCTGGCCGGGTAATTGCATATCGTTTTTAAGTTTAGGATTAATAATTGAGGGTGCAAAGGTAAGAGAATAGGGTATAAGTAGATAAGATTTAAGTTGATACGTGAATAATCCGGGCTTATATAGGTATATGCATCCATATGAATGTCTTAATTCAATTATATTTTCAAGAATAATAAACAACAAAACATTGCTCATGATCTTAATCAACGACAAACCTCTCAGTATTACTACATTTGCTTTACCTTGATGCCGGACCTTTTGTTATTTTAATAGGTATTGGTTTACTTAATACTGGTGTGGATACAGACTTATGCATGTACCTCTTTTAGATGCTGTTGTAAAAGGAATTCTGGTTGGGCTGTTTATGGCTATATCAGTCGGCCCAACATTATTTGCTGTTATAAGGTATAGTCTTAGTTATAGTTATAAGGCCGGGCTGGCATTCATACTCGGTGTTTCGGTGAGTGATATCCTGTTTGTAACACTGGCTAATATTGCAGCTACCTGGCTCGAATACCTTCGGCCTTATGAAAAGTATATTGCTTATGGCGGAGCAGGTTTATTGATGATAATGGGGCTGAGCGCAGTTTTTAAAAAGCAGCAACCTCAGAAAACTTCTTCAGTACCTGCCTTTGTGAGCAATGGGGAGTATTTCAAGATCTGGCTTTCAGGCTTTCTGGTCAATACGCTTAATCCGGGTGCATTGATTACCTGGCTGGGGGCCGCTACTCTTGCGGCTAACTCAACAATTTCCTACCGCATTGTTTTGTTCAGCACCTGTCTGATAATCATCCTTGGTGTGGATTTTTCAAAAGTGTTCCTGGCTGAGAAAATAAAGCGTTTCCTGACACTGCGCCGCATCATGTATCTGAATAAATTTTCAGGCATCTGTCTTTTCCTTATTGGCTTGATGATATTTGCTACCACTTATTTTAACACGCAGGGTGGCGGTGCCAAAGAGAAAAGCAGGATAGACAAAATACTGTCGAAATAATTTTGGGGTAAATAACGTGATGATCAATCTGTATCGTCGGTATCTGGTAGCGTTTTTATAAATTCCTCAGCTTCATGGCGGCTAATAAACCGTTTGAACCGTACACTATCCGGTACATTACCTGAAATAATGTAAACACTTTTACCTCCGCTTTTCGCTTTTTTATCTGTACCGTTTTTTTCTTTGGCCACTTTTACAATTGTTGGTGCTGGCACAACTTTAGCAGATGCCGGATACCTGGAATCCCTGATTAACTTTTCTTCCGGGGTAAGCTTGCTGTATGGCTTAATAGCTATGGGGTCATATATTTTGAAGTCAACATCATCGGCATTGATAGGGCTGGAATTGTCGCCTACAAAGAGATAGTCTGCAATAGCCTGAGGTGCAATACGCCTGTCGAATAACTGCATAGGTGCATCGGTATTGAGCACGTAATCAGATAGTTCCCTTTGTTTGTATTTGTACTTACTTATATTGATACGGTATTCCTCAATACGAATCTTTCGTTTACCCGTAGGTGTAAGGCGTTCCTTGTTAATTGTGCTAAGAACTTCAGCATATTTTTTATCATTGCCAACATGCAGTTTGGCAGGGTCCGAAGCGCTTATT
Source organism: uncultured Bacteroidota bacterium (assembly GCA_903903635.1). Classification (GTDB taxonomy): domain Bacteria; phylum Bacteroidota; class Bacteroidia; order Chitinophagales; family Chitinophagaceae; genus Nemorincola. Next base: position 876 of record CAIUZK010000143.1, on the reverse strand, counting down.
GGTCTTTCGTGGGTTTTGGTATACATGCCGCTACGCTCATAAAAATCCTGTACCAACCTGGCATTATTATACAACTCCATACTATCCTGCATGGTAGCCCGGTCTGCACCAGGCTGGGCATACAGGTGATGCCCGGTTACCAGCCTCAGACAAAAAAGCACAATGCAAGCATATCTGCCAGGCTTGGCAAAAAACCTGAATAATACAGGCAGTGAAATATTGATTGCAAATAGCCGCACTGGCGTAGATATTAATAAAGTTAGGTTTTTTTGGGGAGATTATCTTAGCATAAATATATGTGCAGGTATTTGATATTCTTGCCGGACTACATGAGTATATTCGGTTTTCTGTTACCTGACTGGCTGGCTAAGGCATTGTTAACCCAGGTTGCAGGTTTAGTCGTTTCAAATGTTAAAGTTTATGTTGTCAGGCAACAATTTTCCAGGTTTTAAAACCCACTTCAGTACTCTGATTCCGGCGAGAGTCCCGCGAAAAGCGGAGACTGCCGGGGATGCAAAATTAACTTCAATAGAAGACTTTATATTACCCGTCTTTATGTCGCGGCCGAGTCTCTCAAAGCCTAGCTTCTGTGCCCCAGCGAGGACTCGGGCGCAACTCGCGCAGGGTTTAAAAACCATGATAAGAACTCTGATTCCGGGAGTCCCGCGGAAAAGCGGAGACTTCAGGGGAAGGAAAACTTCGGCACTCTGCTGATAGAAAATGGGTTTGGGGAGATATGATTAGCAGATTATATAAATTCCAGTTACAAACCGGGCAAATTGATGAGACACGAGTCAGCTACGCACAAAGGCTATACTACAGACTGCTATGTAGAAAAGAATAGTGCAGTATGTGAGAATAATATCACATAAAATT
>CAIUZK010000142.1 GCA_903903635.1 uncultured Bacteroidota bacterium | reverse complement strand
GAATTTATCTCTTCCAGTTGTTTTTTATGAAAGAGTGTTTCTTTATTTAGTCTGATCGTTTTTCTATAGAAAAACAATAACACCAGAATAGCAACTATCAGGAAAATTGCAATAATAATTAATTCATTACGCTGAGTGATGTTATGCCTGCTTAGTGTGCCAAGTTTTTTGATTTGTTCATTTGTTTCCAATTGAAAGGCTGATGTAATGCAGGCAAGGTCTCGGGCTTTGCCAATACTATATAAACTATCGTTTAGTATTTGTTTTTGAATCGCAACTTCAAGTGCCTCTTTGTATTTGCCCTGATTTGCCAACAGTTCAATTCGCTCTTTGTAAATAGATAAAAGAAATGATCTGTTTTGAGTATTACGGCAAATAGTGTCGGCTTTATTAAGATACTCCATAGCCAGTTCAGGCTTATTGCTTTTTATTATCTGAGCGATATTAACGAGTATATTGGCCTGCATTTCAGGAATATTATTTTCCCTGGCTTTTTTCAGTCCTTCCTCCAGATAAAATAATGCTTTTTCTTTATCGCCGCCATTGTGGAAATATTCACCCAGATAAAGGAGGCATTCAATATGCGAAGTTACAAACCCTGGTTTATCGCTTAATTTAAGGTTGTTGAGGAAGTACTCAAGAGCTTTTTCTTTGTTTCCACTGATATCATACATGATAGCAATGGTATTATAAAGTGATATTGTTTGATCAATTACAGGTGTTTTTTTACTCGTTTCCTCTGCCAGCAAAAGGTATTTTGCAGCATTGATGGTGTCTTCGTGCTGCAGATAAAGGCTCCCCAGATTAGAGGCAGTTACCATCAACCCTTTATAATCATTTATCTCCTTGTGGCCTTTAATCGCAGTTATGAAGTATACAATAGCCGTGTCGTAATTACCTTTATTTGCTTCTATGGTACCCAGATCTCCGTTTACTTCAGCAATCCCCATCGGATAATTAAGCGCTTTGAAAATTTGCAAGGCATGGGCCATATGCTTTTTAGCTAACACTACCCTTCCTTGAGATTCATCTATTCGACCCAATTGGGTATTAATCCGGGCTTCACCCTTCAGATAGTTTTTTTCACGGGCATAGGCAATCCCAAGATTTCCATAATACTCGCTTGAATCCGGGTTTTTAACCGCATAATGCATGATAAGCTTTTCATAAGCGGATATTTTTTCAGAATCATTCCCTGCCACCTTCAATTTATTGATTAAATCATTAATGCCAGATTGACCCAGAAGGGAAATTGGCATGAAAAGGATAAAGAATAACAGATGCACTGATTTCATCAAAGGGGTATAATGTATTACATTACAAAGCTAATAAAATATTATTATTATTCGTTAACGAAAGCGAAACAAAATTACAGATTAAATATTGCAAAAAGTCGTTTATAACCATAAGTGTTATATGTTGCGTATAAATATAAATAACGAATGTGATTGGTGTTGATCTGGAACATAAATTTTGAATCTCATTTAAAATCGGATAGCTTCGCATTTTAATTGCAATAACATATGAAATATATTCGCCATAATTGGACGATTGAAGAAATTACCGAAATATACAATCGTCCATTGCTTAAATTGGTTCTTGATGCTTCCAAAATTCATGAGCAGTATCATAAATATGGTGAAGTACAGATAAGTAGTCTGCTTTCTATTAAGACCGGTGGCTGTTCTGAGGATTGTGGCTATTGTCCGCAGGCAGCCAGGCACCAGACCAATGTTAAGGTTGAACCATTGATGAAGTTAGAGACTGTTTTAGCTGCAGCAAAAAATGCGAAAGCAGGTGGCGCTTCAAGGTTTTGTATGGGAGCAGCCTGGCGGGAGGTAAGAGATAACAGCGATTTTGACAGGGTGCTGGAAATGGTAAAAGAAGTAAATAAGCTTGAACTCGAAGTTTGTTGTACACTGGGTATGATCAACCAATACCAGGCAGACAGGCTGGCGGAAGCTGGTTTGTATGCTTACAACCATAATATCGATACATCGGAAAAACACTATACAGAGGTTATCACTACCCGAACCTATAATGACCGGCTCAACACGCTCGATCATGTTAGAAAGGCTGGCATTTCGGTATGCAGCGGTGGAATAATAGGGCTTGGAGAAACTGATGAAGATCGGATAGGCATGCTCTATACATTGGTCAACTTGCCTCAACATCCTGAATCTGTACCAATTAATGCTCTTGTCCCGGTAGAAGGTACGCCGCTTGCTGAAAATAAAAGGGTGCCTTTTGATGCATTGGTGCGCATGGTTGCTACAGCCAGAATTCTGATGCCGAAATCAGCAGTAAGATTATCAGCCGGAAGGCTTGAATTATCTATTGCAGAACAGGCTATGTGCTTTATGGCAGGAGCCAATTCAATTTTTGCCGGCGATAAATTGCTGACTACGCCTAATCCTGAATACAATGCTGATATGGATATGTTCCGGATTTTGGGATTAACACCTAAAGCGTCATTTGCTGACCGGCAGATTAAAAATAAGGAACACGTGCACCATGAACCGTGTTGAGCAATACCTGTTGAGTAAATTAGCTGAAAGAAACCATAAGGGCAACTTACGTCGGCTTACTACACAAAGGGCTTCAATAGATTTTTATTCCAACGACTACCTGGGCCTGGTATCTTCAGGATCATTGGCTACCATGCTGGGTGAAATGAATGGTAACTTGCAGAAAACGGGATCTACAGGTTCCAGGTTGTTGTCAGGTAATACAAGTCAGATTGAAAGCCTGGAAGCTGAAATAGCTTCATTTCATAAGGCTGAATCTGCACTCTTATTTAATTCAGGATATGATGCCAATGTTGGTTTGTTATCCAGTATTGCAAGCAGGGGCACAACCATTTTGTATGATGATCTTTGCCATGCCAGTATTTTAGACGGCATAAGATTAAGTCAGTGCCTGCACAAATATAAATTTGCTCATAATGACACAAGCGACCTGGAGCAAAAGATGCAAAAGTATAAAGATGCAGGTCCGGTGATTGTTATTGTAGAATCTGTTTATTCAATGGATGGGGATATGGCGCCATTGGAAAAACTGGTTGATTTGTGTTGCAATTATAGTGCGCAGTTGGTAGTAGATGAAGCGCATGCGACCGGCGTTTTTGGTACAAAAGGCGAAGGTCTGGTTTGTGCTTTGCAGTTGCAGGATGCGGTATTTGCAAGGATACATACCTACGGAAAAGCACTGGGATGTCATGGCGCTTCAGTTGCAGGTAGTAATATACTCAGAGCGTATCTTATCAATTATGCCCGTCCATTCATATTTACAACAGCATTGCCAGGCCACTCGGTAGCAGCAATTGCCTGTGCGTATAATTTTTTATCAGCGCCTCATTTTACAAATAAGCCATTGCATGATCTTATTGATTATTTCAGACATTGCATTCATAAAAGTGGAATGGAGGGATGGAAAGATAGCAGGAGTACGATTCAGGCGTTGGTAGTAGGTGATAATGAACGATGTAAAGAACTGGCATTGTCTCTTCAGCAATCTGGTTTGCAAATCAATGCTATTCTGCATCCTACCGTACCTTTGGGAATGGAGCGGTTAAGAATCTGCCTGCATACATTTAATACAAAAGCAGAGGTGGATAGAATATTTGAAATACTCAAAGCATGACAAAGTCGTTAGCCATTGCCGGCATACATACAGGAATAGGTAAAACTATTGCTTCCGCTGTAATTGCAGAGGCATTGTCTGCTGATTATTGGAAACCTGTACAGGCGGGCATACAAGAAAGAGATACTGACCTGGTGCGCAAATTAATTAGTAATGGAGCGCATAGAGTACATGCGGAATCTGTTCTGCTTTCACAACCTATGTCTCCTCATGCTGCAGCTACTGCCGATGGAATTGAAATAGACTTTACTAAGTTTGTTTGGCCGGTAACAAATAATATGCTCCTTGTTGAAACTGCCGGGGGCCTGTTATCACCCATGTCGGAAAACAAAACAATGGCTGACTTTATCTCCTATTTCCAGTTGCCGGTAATATTGGTTGCGGCAAATTATCTGGGTAGCATTAACCATACTTTACTTACATTGGAAGTGTTAAAAGCCAGAGGTATAAAATTAATAGGCATTATTATGAGTGGGACATCCAGCCTTTCATCAGAATCTTTCATTGAGCAATATTCAGAATCATCTATCATTGCGGGCATACCACATTTTGAAGTAATAGATGCTGACGCTATTAAAAACTGCGCTGCATTAATAAAGAGTAATCTGCTAAAATTTATTTAGGAACGAAGAAATTGATTAATTTATTCTTTTTTAACCATATAATATCAGGATGCCTACAATAAAGGAACGTGATAAAGAAGCGATATGGCATCCCTATACAGCTATAAAGGCATGGCCGGAAGCTATAGCAATTGTAAAGGGGCAGGGTGTACACCTGATTGATGAAGACGGTAACAGCTATATTGATGCCATTTCATCCTGGTGGGTAAACCTTCATGGTCATGCTCATCCATATATAGCCGGTAGGGTAAGTGAGCAGGTTGCAACATTGGAACATTGCATGTTTGCCGGATTCACCCATGAACCTGCAGTACAACTTGCTGAGCGGCTACTAGAGATCCTGCCTGCCGGAATGAAAAAAATATTCTATTCCGATAATGGTTCTACCGCAGTAGAAGTTGCCCTGAAAATGGTACTTCAATATTGGAACAATCGCGGTATAAAAAAGAACAAAATCCTGGCCTTGCAAAATGCTTATCATGGCGATACATTTGGGGCAATGGCTGTAAGCGGGAGGAGTGTATTCACCGAGGCTTTTACGGATTTTTTATTTGAAGTTGATTTCATTCCTTCACCTGCCGGTGGCAATGGAGATAATGCTGTTGCTGTGCTGGAAAGATATCTCCAGAATGGGGATGTGGCCGCCTTTATTGTAGAGCCATTGGTGCAGGGCTCGGCAGGCATGCAGATGTATGATGCAGACACATTGGAGATCCTTTTCCAGTTATGCAAAAAGTACCGGGCACTTATAATAGCCGATGAAGTGATGACCGGATTCGGGCGCACCGGGCCTCTTTTTGCATGCGATTATATTCACACAAGTCCGGACATTATTTGTCTGTCAAAAGGACTTACAGGAGGCGCTATGCCAATGGGGGTTACTGCAGTGACACAGGATATTTTCGATGCTTTTTATGGTGATGCTGATAAGATGTTATATCATGGTCATTCCTATACCGCCAACCCAACTATATGTGCCGCTGCCCTTGCCAGTCTTGACTTGCTTCTGCTTGATAGCTGCACTGAAGACAGGAGGCGCATTATCAGGTCGCATGCCGCATTTGCTGAAACAATCAGAGATCATAGTTTGGTGGCAGATGTGAGACAAATGGGTACTATAATTGCCATCGAAATAGTTACAGATACTCCGTCTTATCACAACAACTTAAGAGATGTTATGTATCGTTTTTTTCTTGGTAAGAAAATAATTATGCGGCCACTTGGGAATATCATTTATATACTACCTCCTTACTGTATCACTGATAATGAGCTGGGTTACATATATAAGTGTATAAATGAGCTTCTTCAGTTGTTAGCTTCATGATGGGCAGATCCTGTTTCCGGAATTTCATTGCAACCAAAGACCTATTTTTGCCACCAATGAAACAAAAGGAAAAGCTAAGAACCATTGTAAATAGAATTGTGACAGACAATGAACTCCATGCGAAATGGCTCAATTGCCTGTCGATGATGGAAAATACCGGCGCACGAAAAATATCTAAATACGAACATCCTGTTTATACCAATATAATTGTACTGAAGCATGCTGCCGAAGAAGCAAGGCATGCTTATTACCTGAAGAAACAAATCAACAAGCTTTCGAAAGATGCCTGCCCTGATTATTCTTACCCCTTTCTGCTTGCCCCGGTAGAGAGTTATCATTATCTGCGGCAATTGGATGTACTGGCATGCCGGTATCTTAAAAATAAGCTTGATCTTGAAGGTCGGGCATTGATGCATGGGGCCTATCTTCTGGTCACTTATGCTATCGAAGTTCGCGCTGATATGCTTTACGGTATTTATCAGGAGGTGCTTACTTTGATTCATTCTAAAGTAAATGTGAAATCAATAATAGCGGAAGAGGAGGGCCACCTTGAAGAAATGCAGCGTATGCTTGAAGTATTTCATCCTGACTGGAGGCAAATGGCTGAAGATATGTGCGCCACAGAAAGTGCATTGTTTGAAAATTGGATAAATGCAATAGAGAGGGTATTGAAAAATTAATCGGTGACTGTAATGTCCGTAATTCGCTTCAGTCATAAGTATATTCAGTTAGACTGAATTATGAGACCTGTTTTTAAAATCGGTAATTCATTTACTGATTTTAAAAACAGCATTTTCAATATTTCCTGATCAGTTTAAGATCAGCAGCTTAGTCTAAATAATCTATAATTAGTTTTTCCTTTTTTCTTCTGTCATTTCACTCCTCATCTTTCTGTCATCGGCTGCATTAATATTAACAGCATGCACAGCTTCAGAAAGCTGAGATTGTCCGGTAGTATTATGCAACGGCGCCATGAAATAAGCATGCGGCATATCAGGGCAATTGTCTGTTGTATCAGCGCTGCCGCCATGTTCTGCATCAGGTTCAGGACATCCCTTGTTTTCCCATGTACCATATGCATCAGGGCACTCATCTTTATCATCCGAAATGCCATCACCGTCCCTGTCTCCTTTCCTCAACTTGTAGAAAGGAATATATCCGCCAAGATATACATTAATGCCAGACTGCTTATTCGCAACCAGCGCCAGCATATCATCGCTGCCAATGAAAACACCGCTGTAACGAACGCCAACACCTACTTTATAACTGGATGTTAAAGCACTGTAGGTAATAGGAACGCCAATACTCAACATACGCCTGTCAAAGCGAGGCGTAATGGTTAACTGGTTGTAATAAGAATTGCCGAAATTCATACGGTTTGCAAGGTTCCTGACATAAGTAGCATTCAGGTAAAAGTTCCTGTAAACATTGTAGTCAGCACTGAGGCGCAATGTAGTAGGCATGTACACCTTTGTATTCTGGTGAGTGGTATCGGCTGTAAAGCCATGCTGGATAGCATAATGCCTGAAATCTTCGTAGTTCTTTACACTATCCGAGAGACCCTTACCGGTGATATAACCATTGCCTGTAACAGTTGCATTTGAGTTATCGCCTGCTTTGTAGCTAATGGCGCCGATATCCATTATGGATGCAGAAAAGCGAAGGAGATACCTGTTCCTTGAATGGTCAGTCATATGGATGCCATCCATATTGTAGCCTTCACGGGCATATTGGGGCATGTAATCATACACCACTCCAAAATCTCCACCTATACCTTTTCCTGTTGCGCTTCCGAAAATCTGGCTCATCAGGTTGCCGCTCGTTGCACCATTGAGAATTGCATTTTTCGTGTTGAGGATGTTACTTGCAAACTCCATATCTGAATTGGAAACATGGACAGAGTCAACACCGGATTTATAAACAACATCGAGATTATTTCCCTTTAAACCAATGTAACCAATACCACGCAGATAACGCAAAGTAGCGCCAATCTTTATTTCATGCTCATCCTGATCCAGTAATACACCAGCATAGGTAACACCGGTTTGAGTCCAGAGGTGAGCGGTATAATTAAAGTTCTTTGAAGTATAGGCGCTGTTGCCGTTGACATTGATTACATAATTCGGATCGCCAACAGTACGGAAAAGTGACTGGTCAAAATTATTGAACTGGTTAATTGCATTCACACTATTGGTAAGCGCAACACTGTGGTTTTTATTTATGCTCCACATGAAACCGGGGAGGTTTACTTTTAAGTATGGAGCCAGCAAACTGAAAGTCGCATTGTTGGAGTAGGTAAACAGATTATTTACATTACCCTTATTGATGGCACTGGTAATACCACTAAATGAACTTAATGTACCCAGATTATTATCTACGCCAGCAGTGGTTGAGAATATGTCGATAACCAGTTTTTCCCTGCTATCGGCAATATTTGCCGGATTGAGATTAAGGGCATTTGTTCCACTCCAGTTGCTTGTAGCAATACCTAAATTGTACTGTGCTTTCAAACTAAAAGGTGATAAAAAAACCAACCCGGTAAGCACCAGGGATGAGTAAAAATTATGCTTCATCTAATATTTTTTCGAATGTAAAACTACACTTATGGCTCTAAATTAATAATATTATCTAAAAAGCCAAACATATGTACAATTATATTGTATTTGGCTTTGCCTTAGCAGCCTTTTTATATATAGGAATATATCCACCCATATACACACCAAAGCCATGCTGGTTGTTGCTCAACAATGCCATCATATCGTCGCTACCCATGTAAAAACCTGCAAACCTGAAGCCGAATCCTACTTTCATATCATTTGCAAGCATGCTATATGTTAATGGCAATGCAATACAAAGTCGCCTGCTATCGTACCGTGGCGTTATAGACACCTGACTGTAATAGGAATTTCCATAATTGAGCCTGTTGGCCAGATTGGTAAAGAAAGAAGCATTGACACAAAAACGTTTATAAACCTGATAATCAATACCTGCGTTTAATGATGAAGGCATATAAACTTTGGTGGCTTTATTACCGGTATCGGCAGTAAAACCCTGACCAACCATGTAATTCCTGAATGTATTCCATTCTTTTATATTTGCTGCCAGGTCTTTTCCGGTGAGATAGCCATTACCGGTAACATCAACTACGAAGTTATTTGCATCATTATATTTTATAGCGCCTATATCTGTAACTGCTACCGAAACCTTCAGTTTGTGCCCGTTAAGGCTGTTTGCGCTTTGTTCTCCAAATTCGTCCTCTGCACCCATGCGATAGGTATAGGTTAAACCAAAGTCCATACCCATACCACCTCCAACTCTTGAATTAAAAATAGTATTGAGCACTTCAGAAACCTGAACACCATTGGCCACGACCGATTTGGAGTTAATTGCATTGCTTGCAAATTCGAGATCAGACTGGGTGGCGTGAAAAGTATCATTTCCAGACTTGTATGACACATTCAGATTTTTTCCTTTAAGCCCTAAATAACTGATACCTCCCAGGTAACGTACGGTAACTCCTGCATTGATCTTATGCGGACCGGATTCCATAACCTGTAATGCATAACTAACACCGATTTCGCTCCATACATGTGCAGTCCAGTTAAAACCACTCGACTGAAATACATAATTTTCCTGCGCTGTATGGTTTCCGTTTGTAATGGAGCTATAAAGATTGGGGTCGAAATGATTGAACTGATTAAAAGCCCGTAATCGGGTTGTTACAGCGAAACTTTGCTTAAGTTTATCATTGAGGCTTACTAATACCGAAGGCAATCTGGCATCTAAAACCGGAACCAGCATACTGAAGTTCTGGTTTCCTGAAATATTGAAAGTATTGGTGCTTCCGCTTGAAATGTTGCTCAATTGCGTAAAAGTTCCCAGATTATTATCAACGCCTACATTCAAGGAAAACAAATTAACAACAATCTTTTCTCCGCAACCTGATATGCTGGATGGATTGATGTATAAACTGTTTATAGCGTTATACTGACCGGTAGCAACCCCTAAATAATGTTGTGCCTTACCTGCATATGCAAAAACCGATAAACAAGCAATTGTGCAAAGAATTTTTTTCATGATCATTATATAATTTATTACACCATAAAGTTACGAACTTCCTGCTTACAATTTTCTTTTATACAACTGTATTACATTTTCCAGGCCAAAGTATAAAGCATCGGAAACAAGGGCATGCCCTATGGATACTTCAAGAAGGGCGGGTATCGATTGCTTAAAAAATGCAAGGTTATCCAAATCCAGATCATGACCTGCATTTATACCCAAACCATTTTGGGAAGCCACCGCTGCAGCCCTGATATAGGCAGCAACAGCCTGTTCCTTATTTGATTTATAATTACGGGCATAGTCTTCGGTATACAGCTCTATGCGGTCGGTTCCGGTTGCGGCAGCAGCAGCAACAATATGCTCAAGAGGATCGACAAAAATGGAAACCCGGATACCTGCTTTTTTGAAAACCTGAATGATATCCTTCAGGTAATTACTTTCCTTAATGGTGTCCCATCCGTGGTTAGATGTTAATTGACCGGGATCGTCAGGAACAAGGGTGACCTGGTGGGGTTTTACATCGAGTACCAGGTTAACGAACTTGTCTTCTTTAGGATTTCCCTCTATGTTGAATTCGGTAGTAATAATTTTACTTAACCCGTATACATCGCTATAACGTATATGCCGCTCATCGGGCCTGGGATGTACTGTGATACCATCTGCTCCGAATTTCTGGCAATCTACCGCAACCTGAATTACATCCGGATTATTACCACCACGGCTGTTGCGCAGGGTGGCAATTTTGTTTATGTTAACCGAGAGTTTAGTCATTGGAACAAAATTAGCGCTTATTGTAATAGCCCGCTATGTTCTGCAACAGGCAACTGTGTAATTTGTATTAAACCAGGTGCATTTCAAATCTTCGCGGTTTTATTCAACCCTTGCAGGGTTGGCTCAATGATTTATTTGTCCGTGGGTTTCACCCACGGCTATTGATATTTAAGCCTTTCAGGCTATCTATATTAATCATTGTGTTTTTTACTATGCGAAGATTTGAATTGCACCCTACTAAACTCCTTGTCATCAATTATTTTGTATTTTTGGTTATAATGAAGACATTGCATGAAACTGGAGAAGTGAGGGCTTTTATCATTAATATTTAATCTGCAATAAATGACCAAAGCAATTTTTGCAGGTACATTTTTACTACTATTTATCTTTGCCGGCTGTAAATCCACATCAGATAGCGGCATTGGTAAAAAGGTCTTCCATCTCAATATATCAACAGGTTACCTTGAATCTTTGGACCCTGCATTTTCAAGAGATCTCAATATGATGTGGATTGACCACATGCTATACAATACCCTTGTTGAAACTGACGAACATTTACATATTATACCTTCACTTGCCAGGAGCTGGGATGTAAGTACCGATGGACTGGTATACACCTTTCACCTGCGTTCGGATGTATTTTTTCATGATGACCCTGCATTTGAAAAAGGCAAAGGGAGGAAATTTACATCCGCTGATGTTGTATATAGTTTCAACCGGCTTATAGATTCAAAGACAGCTTCTCCGGGTGCATGGATATTCAACGGACATGTGGCCGATAAGGAGCCTTTTATTGCTGTAGATGATAGTACGGTAAGAATAATTCTGAAAAAGCCATTCAGACCATTGGTTGAAATCCTCGGCATGTCTTATTGCAATATCGTGGCTCATGAGGTGGTTAATCATTGGGGTAAGGATTACAGGAGCCATCCATGTGGTACAGGCGCGTTTATGTTTAAATACTGGGATGAAGGCAATGCCCTGTGCCTGGTTCGCAATCCTCATTACTGGGAACAGGACAACGTGGGTAAAAGTCTGCCTTATCTTGATGCGGTGCAGGTATCCTTCATAGACAGTAAGGCCTCTGAGTTTTTGTTATTCATGCAGGGCAAGGTGGATTTTGTAAACGGAATTGATGGTTCATCCAAAGACCTTATCCTGTCGAAAGACGGGAGTCTAAAACATGAGTTTGCGGCAAGATTCCATATGGACAAAAGCACCTATCTTAATACTGAATACCTGGGCTTCCTGACAGACAGTACCAATGATATAATGCAGGAAGAGCCGACCAGGAACCCTTTAATAAGACAGGCGATAAACTTTGCTATTGACCGGAAGAAAATAGTAACCTATTTTAAGAATGGAATTGGTGAACCTGCTACCAGGGGATTCATACCTGCCGGCATGCCCGGTTATGATAGCGCTGCGCAATATGGGTACCATTACAATCCGGCTAAGGCGCTGGAACTGCTGGCTAAGGCCGGCCATCCGAATGGAGCAGGATTGAAACCCATAAAAGTGCTGGTACCCAACAATTACGAAGACATAGTGAATTTTATAGGTAGCGAATTGCAGGAAGTGGGTATAACACTAAAAATTGAACTGATACAACCTAATGTGCTCAAACAACAGATGAGCAGATCAAAGGCGGTATGCTTCAGAGCGCAATGGCTGGCCGACTATCCGGATGCCGAGACTTACCTGGTATGCTTCAATAGTCATTTTCCGGCACCACCGAATTATACCCGTTTCCATAATGCTACTTTTGATGAATGGTATGAACAAAGCCTGAATCTGCCGGATACTGCCAGATGGGTATTATACAGGAAAATGGATAGCCTGGCCATGAGCTATGCTCCTATAGTGCCACTTTACTATGAGAAGCTCCTGCATTTCACCCAAAACAACCTTTCCGGATTTCGCAGTAATCCGGTAAACATAATCGATATCACAAGGGTGGATAAAAAGTAAGGGGCAAGAAGGATTTTCTTATTAATATTATTGCTTCAAAACCAAGAAATGAAATACTTACTGCTCCTTTTACTTTCTGCTTTTATTACTCCCTGTGTATTTGCCCAGGACTATATTTCGCTGGTTCCCAGCCTTACCAACAGCCCCGGTACATTAGCAGATAAGACCAACCTTTCATTTGAGGCCGGCCGACAATGGGATGTATTCAGTTTGGGTGTGGATATCGGCAAGTCAAGTATGGCAAAGGTAGTGGGCAGGGATACCACCCTTTACCTTGAACTTAGGCCAAACCTGAATATTTTTCAGCAAGGAAAATTTACCAATACCATTACAACCGGAGTTGGATTTATTTTCAATGCAAAGGAGAATTTTATGACCGAAGTGACTTCTGGTATTGAGTATTCCTATACACCGCTTATTCACATAAATATTTATTTCGGGCAGTATTATTACAGTGGTTTATATTCCTCCAGTTCAACTACTTTTTTCGGTTTGTCTATTATGAAGTATTTCAAGCCATTTAATTCCAAGGCCCTGATACCCAATAATCCCAAATAGTATTATTGCGAACTCTGATCGGTGAATAGCAATAGCTGGCCGGTACTATCGTTTTTTTGCTTCCTCACTATTTCTCCGAAATTGGAAATGCTGATACCCAGCAGTCTGATTTTTTTGTCGTGCAAATCTGTAGCGGCAAGCAGGTTTTTAGCCGTTTCAAGTATTATGTCAAAAGTGCCTACAGGATGAGGGAAGGAATGATTGCGTGTAATGATCTTAAAATCGCTGTACTTGATCTTTAATGTTACGGTGCGACCTTTCAACTGATACCGCTCCAGCCGCTTGCTTACTGTACCAGCTAATTTCTCCAATGCGGCATTCATGTCTGCCACACCGGTAAGATCGGCGGCAAATGTATCCTCTGCTGCCAGCGACTTTGTTTCCCGATGCGGTTCTACCTGCCGGTTATCTTCTCCCCTCACAATCTGATAATAAAACCTGCCTGCTTTCCCAAAGTATCTCACCATTTGTGCTTCATCCAGTTTTTTCAGATCTGCACCGGTATGAAGGCCCATTCCTTTCATTTTTTCAGCCGTTACCCTGCCTACTCCAAAGAATTTTTCAACAGGAAGCTGCTCCATAAATTCAGACACGGCCTCTGGTGCAATAAAGGTAAGGCCGTCTGGTTTATTCATATCAGAAGCTGTCTTGGCCACAAACTTATTTAATGAAACCCCGGCCGAGGCAGTGAGGTGCAGTTCCTCCTTTATGGCAGCCTTTATCAGTTGCGCTATTTTTATAGCCGAACCTATGTTTTGTTTATCCTCTGTTACATCGAGGTAGGCTTCATCCAGCGACAGAGGCTCGATAAGATCAGTATATCGCCTGAATATTTCGCGTATGCGTGTGGAAACTTCTTTATAGGCTTCAAAATGCGGCTTTACAAAAATAACTTCCGGGCATAGTTCCAGCGCTTTTTTTGAGGGCATTGCTGACTTTATTCCAAATTTCCGTGCCTCATAACTGGCTGTTGCAACCACCCCTCCTCTGCCTTGCGGCGGGCCGCCTACAACTATCGGCTTTCCCCTGTAATCAGGATTATCCCGCTGTTCTACCGATGCATAAAATGCATCCATATCAATATGAATGATCTTACGCTGGCGGTTGGTGCTTTCTTGTTTCATCGACTTATCTATCCCTGAGGAAGGTTGATGTAACAAATTTAAAGTAATTCAGGTTGGCTGCGCTTAAGCTTCATCAGGATTCATACGCCTGTTCAGCAATTGGTAGAAACTATTTACCGATACAAACCTGAAAACAAACATAAGCGCCATACTAATAATACCAAAAGTCACCAATTGTATTCCCCATTGCACCTTACCCATAAACGATACCACACCATATCCTATTGAAAGAATAATAATCAGGTAACCCAGGTGGGCCAATATCCATTTCAGATTGAACGGCAGCCTGAATATTCTGGATGCAAAAACCATAAATGCAAAGGCCAATGAGGTCTGGGTAATAAATGAGGTAACTGCAGCCCCTTCGGCTTTATGAAGAGGGATCAGAATGAAATTGAGCGAAAGGTTAAGAATAACGCCTGCAAATGCAATAATATTAAGCGTTTTAAGGCTGCCATTGGCGGTGAGCAGGGTAGAATATATGTACATCAGGCACCATGAGGGGAAAGAGGCTATTAGTATGGCAAACACGTTGCTGTATTTGACGGACATCGTTGGCGCCTGGTAAAGCTTACCGGTATGGTACAACAGATGCATAATATCATTACTGAAAAATATGCCTGCTATAGCTACCATGAAGGAAATAGGCAAAAGCATATTGACACATAATTTGATAATATGCTGCACATCCTGCTTTTGCGAAAGCATGCGACCGAACATGGGCAGTAATATGGTGGCAAACATCAGGCCGAACATATTAACCTGATCCAGGAGCCGGAATGCGGCTTGCCAGATACCTGCCTGATCTTTACCATCAGTGCATATGCGTTCCATGATCATTACATCGGCGCGGTTGTAGACCGACATCAGGAAAATAAGCAGTGCATAAGGGAAACTCTGCCTTACAATTTTGTATATCTCCCGGCCATTGAACGAGAACCGGAGCCTTACATTGCCTAAGCGCCTTAATATCAGATAACCAATGGTAGCTGCAATGAAATAGCATACTATCTGCGCTATCACAAACCACTGAATACTGAATAACCTTGCAGTGGGTGGATAAATAAGCAGGAATCCACATATTATTATCATCAGCAGCCGGTCGGTAATAGACAATATGCCCTCGGTCTTGAACCTGTGGAGCGCGGCTATATTTGTTCTGATGAATGATACCAATGAATTGATAGCCTGTATGCACAAAACACCAATCATAAGCGATAATTCCCAACCCCGGTAGCCAATTGTGTAGCCATATATAAATGCAAGTGACATATAAACGGCAATCAACACTAACCGGGCTGAAAGCATAGCGGGAAACAATACAGGTAGTTTATCAGGGTTTTGCGCTATAGTACGGCTGTTGTAACTACTAATACCAAAATCAAGAAATGTCTGGAAAATAACGCTCACAGCCAGTAATGCCGAATAAGTTCCATAATCTGCCGATGGTAACCTGTTTTGTACAACCCGGTCGATAAACAGCCCCCAAATGGGCTTAACCAGTATGTTTACAGCTATTACAAAAAGAATATTTTTTACAAAAAAGCGGCTCATCCGGATATTTAATGGCTAATAAAGCAGTAAAAGTATATTTTTGTTGCCATAAGGTATGCGAATTGCTGTAAATACACGGTTACTCTTAAAAGGAAAGCTGGAAGGTATAGGTTGGTTTACTTATCAAACACTCGAACGGATTGTGCGGGATCATCCCGAACATGAGTTTATATTCTTTTTCGACAGGCCATACGATCCTTTATTTGTTTTTGCTCCCAATGTTACACCTGTAGTGGTTCATCCGCAGGCAAGGCATCCTGTTTTGTTCTACCTGTGGTTTGAATGGAGCATACCCTATATGCTTCGCAAGTATAAAGCTGATCTGTTCTTATCGCCGGATAGTTATATGTCGCTGAGTACCAAGGTGCCTACGTGCCTGGTAATACATGACCTGGCATTTGAGCATTATCCTGAGCATTTTGTACTTAGCCACCGGCTATACTGGCGGCACTATTCGCCATTGTTTGCCCGAAAGGCAAAGCGGATAGCTACGGTATCTACCTTCTCCAAAACAGACATCAGTGAACGGTATGGCATAGCTGCCGATAAAATTGATGTGGTATATAATGGCGCTCATAATGAATATCGTCCGCTGACATTTGATGAACGGGAAGTTGTGAAAAAACAATATGCGGAGGGTTGCGAATATTTTGTTTTTGCAGGTGCATTGCATCCACGTAAAAACATCGTTAACCTGCTTAAGGCGTTTGTGGCCTTTAAAACCCGGCAGCCCACCAATATGAAGCTGGTAATAGCCGGCCGGCCGGCCTGGAAATATGAAGAGGTAGAACAGATGCGCTCGGAAATGCCGTTTAAAGACGATGTAAAGTGGGTAGGGTACATGAATATTGATGAACTGTCGAAGGTGATAGGAGCCTCTTATGCCCTTGTGTATGCTTCCTTGTTTGAAGGATTTGGTATTCCGATACTGGAGGCGTTGCAATGTGATGTGCCGGCCATAGTAAGCAACACCTCATCAATGCCTGAGGTAGCAGGTGATGCGGCAATAATGGTTGACCCTACCGATCATCTTGCCATTGCCGATGCTATGCATAAACTTTACAAGGATGAGGCATTGCGTAATAAACTCATCATTAATGCGCGTGAGCAGATAAAGAAATTTGACTGGGAAATATCGGCGCGAAAGCTATGGGAAAGCATGATGAAATGCGTAAAATAAATTCCAGGTCCTGAAAATAATAATGCCCCGTAACCGGGGCATTATTATTTAAGCGTTTCATCAATAATTATGGGTAAGTTACTCCGTTGTATTTATTGACATCCAACGATGTAATATTGGATTTATAAAATGCATTGATGGTTCTGATAATTTCATTGGCTATGAGGGCATAACCACGTTGTGTAGGATGTACGCCATCGAGAGAGAAAGCGCCACCTGTAACAAAACTTGTGCTGTAAGTAATGCCATTGTAAGTAATGCCTGCAGGCATTTTAGAAAAATAGGTATTCATATCTACATAAGCAAGGTGATGCAGATCTGCTTCCTGCTTGATGAATGCATTGTATGCTATAACAGCCTTCTGAACATTTTGAATTTCATCGGTAGTAAGAACCAGTGAGTCAGGAATTGGTTTAGTAGTACCCCAGCCACGGCAAGTGATTGAATCTTTAGGGCAAGTAAGTAAAATCAACTCGCCAGGTACAGCCTGCCTTGTAAGGCCTTTATGATCCTGGATCATGAAATAATTGGAACCAACTTCAAAAGATGTAGTGATACCTTTTGAAGCATAGTATCCTTTCAGGGTATCTGCCTGACCCTGGCGTAACAAAGTCATGCCATTTGCAGGTATTGTAGTGAAGAAAGGTATGCTGGTAATATCAGGTATGTTGATTAGCGCACCACTTGCACCTGTGCTGATGGCAGAATTCAGAGCCAGATCGTAGCAGGAATCGAATGCTGAAACAGGAGTAATATCAGCAGGATTGTAGAAATTGCCAAAAGCAGGAGTCGCAGTGCCATCGCCAATTCCCTGTCCACCCTTTGTAGCATAAAGAAGTACATCGTTTGAACCGAGCCACATTGTAAAGAATGTAGGATGGAGGTTATGCACCATGAATAAAAGCTCATCGTTGGGAGAAGCAGTACCAGGATTGTTATAGAACCTCAATGCATAAGGCGCATTGCCGGCGGCGGCAAATTGCGCATAACCAGCTACTTTGTAATCGGCCGCACGAATACCCGGAACAGCGATGTTATTGATCTGCCCGTTATTTACAGTTGCAGAATAAGTAGCATCAGCCGAGTTGTTTAACGGATATGGATAAGGAACAGGCCCCAGTGATGAATCAGCCGGATTGCAAGGATTGTAGGTCATTGCCAGAATATATTTCGGACCCGGATAGCCATTATCAGAAGTAAGCAGCGGCTGAATAAACTTACCAACTGCTCCATGAACCTTAATCATGGAAAACTGATCGAACAACATCTTGGGATAGGAATTTAACTGACCTGTGACAGTAAGACTACCATCGGTATAACCGGCGGTAAGTGAATTACCTATTGCCAGATAGTTGGTAAACTCTGCATTACCAGCAGTGGCATCCTTGTTAATATTTATACTGGGCCTGCACGATGCTAATAAAATCAGCGCAACACCAATACTATATATTTTTCTCATTTTTCTGTTTTTATTTGATATTAAAAATTAAAATAAGCGCCAATACCCGCTGTAGCTGCCTGAGTTTTGTAAGTACCACTAAATCCACCATAATTATAGCTGGCACTGCGTGTTACTGTAGAAACACCTTCGTAAGCAGCCATTATTGTAAACCGGGGGAATGGTTTAATTGTGATACCGCAAGACATAACAATACGGTCGGCATCAGGTAATTCAGGAGAAACAAAGCCATTAACTACAGGTGTAGGCTCGAAAGCCGCGCCTGCCATAAATGCTATTACTTTGCTCAGCTTATAGCTTGCACCAGCCCTTGGTGTCAATGTATTCCTGTAATGCCTTGGAGCATGATTATCCTGAAGTGAAGAAGTATGATCGGTAAAATTAATCCTGAGCGAATCATAAGAATTCCAACCGGTATAATTAAGATCGAACTGAAGTGTCAGTCGCTCTTCCATAGTACGGTAACCAAAACCAATTGATGCAACCTGAGGTAAAGGAAGTTGTGAATCAAATTTGGTATTAGGGAATAATTTAGAAACTGATTGCGGAACTGTGAATGTAGCAGCGCCATTGCTAATACTCATATTAACCTGAGAGCGGTAAGTGATACCAATCTGGAAGTCATCGCTGGGTTTAATCTGTATGCCGGAATTAAAACCTACACCATTGGCATTGCCATGCAGGTGAAGTTCGCCGACATCATCTGAATACCCACCCGAGCCGTAGATGCCATGGATGGGTAATGATTGCCTGAGGTCGAGTGAACCGGTGCCATAAACAAAACCGGCACCCACAGACAGCAATTCGCTAACCCTGTAACTAAGTGTAGGCTGGAAACAAACCGCTTTGAGGTCGATGGACTGGATGAGGTATCTGCCTATCCACTGGTCATCCCATTTAAGACCGATACCGGCGGCAGTATATACGCCAAGACCAATACCGAACTTGCTACCCTGCTGAATAGGACCGCCAACATAAACATTGAAAGGAGTAAATGTTTGCGGAGCAGTAACAGCAGAAGACTGAAGATTACCAAAAGCAGTAGTAGGCGCAATAAGTACACCACTAGCGTAAACCTGTATGTTTTTAATCCTGCTTAAACCAGCCGGATTATAAAATATAGTAGATGCATCCCAAGGCCAGGCCACACCGGTGCCACCCATGGCAAGCTGCCTTATACCTTGCAGATTAAGCTGGTAGCCCGCACCAAAAGTGGTAGCCGCTGACAACAAAAGTGATACTGCTAAAACGTGTTTCTTCATAAACAATGTTATTAAATAAGCTGTTTTATCGAAGCCGAAGTTTCTTTTTAATCGGTTAAGGTATGGCGAAATGTTTATAAAACCAATACCATGAATAAAAACTCTGCAAATATAGTAGTTAAGAAACAGCAATACCAATGGTCGCAACACTTATTTTCGTACTTTCTTCTTCCATCAGCGCCAACGCGCAAGCCTCCAGAGTGGCGCCTGTGGTGAGCACATCATCGCATAAAAGTATATGTTTGCCCCTAACCTGGGCTTTATCCGTTATCATAAAAGCTTCCGACATATTGCTAATTCGTTCTGATCTTGTCTTATTGGTTTGGCTGGCCGTATCTCTGACTCTGCATAAAACGGAGCTTTCAACAGGTATTCCCAGCATTTCACTTATTCCCTGTGCTATCAGACGGCTTTGATTGTATCCACGGTTGGCTTCTTTGGCTTTATGTAGAGGTACCGGAACAATCATATCTATTCCATCAGCCCAGCCCGAATCTCTTAACCGGGCACCCAACCGCCTGCCCAGATATAGCCCAACATCTTTTTTATCCTGATATTTGAGTCGGTGAAGCAGATGTTGCAACAAACCTTCATGAGTGAAATAAGCGTAGGATGTGACCTTATTATATGGCATACGGCCGGCAAAGCGCATAGCTGCCTCGTTATCTTCTATCAGGTGGTAATTGGTTTCCGGTAGTTCCATGCTGCAACCCAGACACAATATTTCCTCACCGGTAACCAGCGGCTTGCTGCACCCTTCGCAGAGCCTGGGATAAAACAGATGAAGAATACTATTTTTTATATCTCGCAATAATGGTGCAGGCATATATCATGGTTATGGGTTTGTAATCTATTGTGCAAAATAGAACCGACAACTGCAAATATAAAAAAATGCTATGTTGTTATTATGTATTTGCACAGTTTTTTTGTTTTTAAGTTGTTCGGAAATTGGTGTTATCGAGCAGGCAAGGTGAATTTCACCCAAAGCCGCTTACAGAACCGTACTTGACAATCTCTCGTCATACGACTCTTATTATTCAGACCTTGCTGCATTTATGCCCAATGAACAAATAGTTTTGGGATTGGATTTTTGTAACCCTCGTACCCCTTTATATGCATTTTGAACCTTCCCAGTAACTTCTTGTACTTTTTATGCGCCCAACTGATTAATCGATATGTAACCGCTGTAAGCGTATAGTCTGGCTTACTTCTATAAAATTTTCTCGTGTAATTTATTTGGTGTACCAAAACGCTATGAAAGCAGATAATTAAGGCGGAGAGCATAAAACATTAACTGAATTGATGGACAAAAAATCAGGCTAAAACAGGACGGTCAGTACCCTTAGGAACGAAGAAAATAACTCCCACCATAAGAATTAATTCCCTGCCTCCAGCAGCCGCCTTATCTTTTTGTCGTATACTGCTTTTGGCGCTACACCTATATGCTTGTCCACTATCTTGCCATTCTTTAAAAACAGAATGCAGGGCAGATTTGTTACTCCATATTTCAGAGATGTATCGGGGTTCTCATCTACGTTCAACTTGCCTACATTTACCCTGCCCTCATAGTCTCTACCCAGGGCATCAATTGTTGGTCCCAGGGCAATACATGGCGAACACCATGTGGCCCAGAAATCAATGATAGCTGGTTTTTCGGAACCCAATATAAGGGACTCAAAATTTGAGTCTGTTAGTATTACTGACATAGATTAAGTTTTATGGTTACTGTTTTATTACAGCAAAGTTAACTACCCCATCATCGCAACTCATTGAGCTTCCATTTGGGAAAGCACTTTACCAGAGGGAACTGATTTAGCCCATTTCTTTCACCTAAATTTGTTACACGCGAATAAGGAACAATGAAAAAGAAAGAACCAATAATCCTCGACATCACCTGCACCAAGGATGATGAGTTGATAGCAGCAATGGACACCATCGCCATTCTCAGTGGCAAATGGAAGATACAGCTCATTACCACGCTTAATTGCGGCGGTGCACTACAATTCCTGGAGATACAGCGTATACTTGATGGCATTGGTGCAAAAATGCTCTCGAAAGAACTTCAGGATCTGGAAATGAACCTGCTGGTAAAAAGAACCGTCATGGAAAGTCGGCCTGTGACCGTGAAATATGAACTTACGCAGCATGGCCGTTCACTAGAGCGCCTTATCAATGAATTGCGTCTTTGGGGCCGTTCACATCGGAAAGCGGTTATTGGCAAGTAGGCTTTGCCATAACCAGTATCATATCAATATTGTTTTTTGGAATTTGGCGTAATGGACAAAAAGCAGGCTGTTTTTTTATGCCAGTTTTCTTTTGATTTTTGACATTATCTACCTTTATATTATCAAGCGAAACGGAAGTGGGCTCTGCTGGAGAGCAACCTATCAGGGATGACTTGGTGACCGAAATAAACAGCCGTTCGATATACCGGACGGCTGTTTATTTTGGTCTTTATGCCTACTAAAAATCATCGTCATCATCAGATGGACTAAAGTTCAGCATGCTGCCCAGCATATCGCCAAATGCATATCCTCCTTTTTCAATTCCTTTTTTGCTGATGAGGGAGAACTCTGCAAGACCATGAAGCAGCAATTCCATGAGTAAACCAGATTGCTGCTCACCGGCATTGGGGTAATGCTGACTAACAATGGTATATAATCCGTCGACTTTATAGAGGTTTGCCAGCCAGTCGGCATCGCTCTGCCCCTGCAACAGTACCAGATCATTTCCTTTGCCGAACCAATCTATAACCGACTGGTAAGGACTGGTTTTTGCTTTGGCTTTCTGAATATCCCTGCCCTTTTTTACGGCCTGGGGATCGGGGAAATACTTGGTCAGCAGGTTGCGTATGGCCAGGCCCAGCAAGCGGTAAGCTACATTGAGGGGGCCTTCCTGCTCTCCTTCGTAAACCAATTCGATTTTTCCGGTGACGGAGGGCACTACGCCAATAAAATCGGAGATACGTACCATGGTGTTTTTTTCGCCATTACGCAACGCTCTCAGTTCGGCAGTGCTGACCAGATTTTCGTAAGCCGAAATAGTGAGCCTTGCAGAAACGCCACTTTTCTGATCGACGAATTCGCTCTTACGTGCCTCCATGGCTATCTGCTCGATAAGCAGGCAGCAGATTTCGGGAACTTCAATGTTCTTTTCCTGTTCGGGCAGCAGATTGGCTTCCTGACCGGTAATGGCACGGGAGACCTCAATGGTTTTGGGATAGTGGGTAATTATCTGGCTCTCAATGCGGTCTTTGAGGGGGGTGACAATGCTTCCCCTGTTGGTATAATCTTCAGGATTTGCAGTAAAGATGAACAGAATATCGAGCGGCAGGCGCAACTTAAATCCCCTGATCTGTATATCGCCCTCCTGCAGGATATTGAATAAAGAAACCTGGATACGCGCCTGGAGGTCGGGCAACTCATTGATAACAAAGATGCCCCTGTGCGAACGGGGAATGATACCATAATGCAGTGCCTGCTCATCGGCAAAGCTGAGCCTCATATTTGCGGCCTTGATTGGATCTATATCTCCAATAAGATCGGCGACAGAAACATCGGGGGTAGCGAGCTTCTCGCCATAGCGCTCACTGCGGTGCAGCCATGCTATAGGTGTGTCGTCCCCTTTTTCTTCGAGCAACATGCGTGCATAGAGCGAAATGGGCCTGAACGGATCATCGTTAATTTCGCTGCCAGCTACAACGGGTATCCACTCATCGAGAAGGTTGATCATTTCGCGTGCCATGCGGGTCTTGGCCTGGCCACGAAGACCAAGGAAAAGTATATTATGCCTGGAAAGCAATGCACGTTCCACATCAGGGATAACCGTGTCTTCGTAACCAAGAATGGTATAGAACGGGTTGCTTTTGGTCTGGATAAATTTTATAAGATTTGTCCGGATTTCATCCTTCACCGGTTTAGGTAAATATCCTGATCTTTTTAGCGCTCCAAAATCCTTAATATCATGTTTATGCATCATGGTTGTAACTGGTTTTAAAAATCCAATCCTCAATATTATTCGTTCTCATCTTCCTTCTTTACCTTCTTCTTTTTGGGTTGTGGCTCCTCATCTTCAGGATCGGCTTCTTTTTTCTTTTTCTTCTTAATTACAGGCGGTGGTGTTTTTGCCGCTTCGGGATCTGGCTGATTTTCCATACCCTCAATTATGGGTTCGGCTGGTTTTACAGGGCCGGTTTCGTCGTCTACCCTGCCAACCAAACCTGTTTCAAGTATTCTATCCAGTTTTGCCAGAGTTATGGAAGGTATATCTTTTTGTGTCAGGACCACATCATAACCTGTCTGGTTTTCGTTATTGGTCCAGGAGCCTGTATACACTTTGTATTTCAGTTCTAGTTCCATTGTGCCAATGGGCGGATCGTCATCCATGGTCCAGATACCCTCGGGGCTGCGTGTGATATTGAGTTTGGCATACTGTACCTGGTCGCCAAATTTGTACAGTCCATCGTAGCCGGTGATCTTATTGGTGCGCAAATCTCTCATATACCTTACATACAGCTTTACAGGTATTTCCTCATCGAATTTACCCTCATAATATCGCCGGTCTACAATCTCTCTTCTCTTCCTGAAAGTATCTTCCTCTACCGGCTCAACATTGAGATTATCGGGTTTTTTGCCGGGGTTTAGTGTATCTTTTGAAGTGGTATCAAGAAGTCCCTTTTGCACAGAATCTGCTCTGGCAGTATCAAGCTGCGCATTCATTACAAGCCATTCATAGTATTTTTGTTCTTCAGCCTCTTTTTGAAGAAACTGGTCGATGCTGGAAGCTTCGAGGATATTGAGGACCTGTCCGCCAAAGAAATAACCATTGATTTTCTGGATCTCGGTAATGCTGATGCAAAATGTGAGTCGCCCAAGCACATCCCTGACAAACACATACCCTTTGTAGCGTTCAGGAACAATGATATCATACCCGGTTTGTGTGCGGCTGGTGATGACCTCCCTGCTGAGTTCGTAGCGCTGCATTACAATTTCTTTCCAATGTATGCCGGAATCTTCACCTTTGCGAAGCAAATCGTTAAACCTGGTCATGATGCTGTGATTGTAGGCAGGGTCAAACTCAATTAAGGCCCTTGGATGTTCTTTAAGTTTATTGAGCTGAGCCGTAGCCTCGGGCGAGTGGTTGGGGTTATGTATCACCAGTTGCCAGAGCGAATCGAAAGGGGGAAACAGATTGAAATAGTTGACAGAATCTTTATTGCTGAGGCAACCTAATACGTTGTTCATCAGTCCTACTTCAGTTCTGGGCAAACCTCTCTTGTCCTTATGCTTGCCTGCAAAGGTTGGAAAACAAATACACAGGAGAAAGAATAAAAGCAGGTACCGCATTAAAGCGCATGATTAGCAACCTATAAAGTTATGCATTTTACACCAGCAAGCGTGGCAGAAATAGTTAAAATGAACGCAGAGTAATATTATAATTATTTTAGTTTCAGAAATTCCAAAAGCAGTTCAGGCGGCCTCGCGATAATCGCACTGTCCGCAGTCTCCACAATAGGGCGTTCGATAAGTACCGGATGCTCAGCCAAAATACTGATCCACTCTTTTTCGATTATTTCTTTCCCTGCATATTGCTCCTTATATAAGGATTCATTTTTACGAACCAGGCCAGAGGTTTGAATCTGCAATTTTTTGACCAGTGCTTTCAATTCATTTTTATTCAATGGCTCGGTAAGATACCACCTGATGGTAAAGGGAATATTATGTTGCTGCAATATTTCGAGTGCCCCACGGCTTTTGCCACAGCGGGCATTGTGGTAAATGGTTACAGATTCCATTATACAGCTATTTCCTTTACATCTGGGGCTATAGTAAGCCTGCCAGCAGTTTTAGCCTTAATTTCTTCGATGGTAACGCCGGGAGCATACTCTATGCAGACAAATCCATCGGGAGTGACATCAAAAACGCCGAGGTCAGACACTATCTTTTTCACACAGCCAACACCGGTAAGTGGCAATGTGCATGCCGGCAATAACTTGCTCTCGCCTTTTGGGTTGGTGTGCTGCATAGCTACAATTATGTTTTTGGCAGCGGCAACAAGGTCCATAGCGCCGCCCATGCCTTTCACCATTTTCTTAGGAATCTTCCAGTTGGCAATATCCCCATTATCCGCCACTTCCATAGCGCCGAGTACCGTGAGATCGACCTTTCCGGCCCGTATCATACCGAAGCTCATGGCACTATCGAAAAATGCTGATCCCGGGATGGTGGTAATGGTTTGCTTACCTGCATTGATGAGGTCGGCATCTTCCTCGCCCTCGAATGGGAAAGGCCCCATGCCTAGCAGGCCATTTTCGCTTTGCAGCACCACATCTACCCCTTCAGGAATGTAGTTTGCCACAAGTGTAGGAATACCAATACCCAGGTTAACATAAAAACCGTCCTTCAGTTCCTGAGCTATACGTTTTGCTATTTGTTCTTTGTTTAGTGCCATAATATATTAATGCGATAATGTGGAAAAAATGCGGCAATGTGCCTTCCCGTAATATTTTAAAGTTTAAAAATGTTGTAGTATTCGACCTTCAGATAAATCATGAATAACCGAACATAATCATTGTCATTGATTAGGTGTAGCTGTTTTTTTTGATGATAGAATAATTGAATTCAAAAGCCTCATGATTTCATCTGGTTTATTATTTAGTTCAGTTCTATAATTGGCCCTATCTGTTTGTTCACACAAATAAAGCCAATATTTGGTCTCATGCGCTTCTTTATCGGCAATCTTAAGTTTATGTATAAAATCTGCTCTACTCTCAGCACTTTGTGCCTCCATCACTGATGCTCCAATAGATGTTGCGCTCCTTAATACCTGATTTGCTATTACATACTTTCTGTTACTTTCCAATATTGCAGTATAATCTATTACCATAATAGAAAATTCTACAGCATGCCTTATTAGCGGATTATTTGAAAAGTCTTTTTTCATGGATCAGCTGGTTTTCAGGTAATCAGGAATGATAATATTCAGACCCCACATTAACGCATTCATCCACATTGTCGCATTATTTTCTTCTTGTCGTCCTCTGTTCAATACGTTTTTCGTAGTTCTTACCTTCAAAAATGCGATGTACATAAATGCCGGGAACATGAATGTTGTTGGGGTCCAGTTCGCCTGGTTCCACCAGTTCTTCTACCTCGGCAATGGTGATCTTGCCGGCCATGGCCATCATGGGATTAAAGTTACGGGCAGTGTCGCGGAAGATAAGGTTGCCGGTCCGGTCGCCTTTCCATGCCTTTACAATGGCGAAATCGGAATCGAAAGCATACTCCAGCAGATAGTTCTTGCCGTTGAAATTACGCACTTCTTTTCCTTCAGCCACCTCGGTGCCATAACCTGCAAGCAGGTAAACGGCAGGCATACCATAACCGGTAGCCATGCAGCGGGTAGCCAACGTGCCCTGTGGTACTAATTCTACTTCCAGCTCACCGCTGAGCAACTGCCGCTCAAACTCAGCATTTTCACCCACATAGGAAGAGATCATTTTCTTCACCTGCTTGCTTTCAAGCAGGAGTCCTATGCCAAAACCATCGACCCCTGCATTATTGGAGATGCAGGTGAGATTATTGATGCCTTTTTTTACCAGGGCAGCAATGCAATTTTCAGGAATGCCGCAAAGCCCGAAACCACCGAGCATTATCGTAGCTCCTGAAGGTATATCCTTTACCGCCTCATCGGCGTCAGCAACAACTTTATTCATTTAAATGGAATTTGAGTGCTAAATTAGTGAAATTAGCAGCAATTCAGCATCAGAATAATAGCCGTTCCAGCATTGCGTTTCAGGTTGTTTGACAAAATATTCTTCCGGCTAAAATAAATATGTTTAAATATTATTGTGAGTTGTGTGTTTGTTGTATATTACATAGTGTGGAAATTATTCTGCTCATTCTTTTTCGTCCTTGTCGGTTATCAGAAACTCAGCAGGTTGCAAATGGCGTTCTTTACCATCTGTCACCCTAGCGGTTATTTCTGAAAAAAGCAATATATCCCCAGGGATGAGTGATTCCATAGCCTGAGCAACATCTTTATTGTCACTAAATATTACTGAATTTGAATTATGAGCACTGCCCATGAAAAATAATTTATTGTCTCTTAAAATTATAAGCGCAAAGCCTGTTATTTTAGCCTGTGCACATATTCCATAATATTCAGTCCATCTCGCAGCGGGTGCAATCTGGGCACGTGCAAGTGCAGCATCCAATTTACCTCCTGTTTTATATTGTAATGTTAGCACAGGATCAGGATATCGCCTCACTCTGAACTTTGATTCTCCGACTTTATGTGATCCTTTAGTTGTCTTTTTCCAAACTTCTACTACTGCCTCACCTGTACTATCGGGCCTGATTGTACAGTGCCCTCCTGTTCCTGTAATTTTACCATTATTAGTAGTCAAAAATATTGACGATTCTTTTGTATCATATACTGCGACGGTTATGGGATTGTCAATACCCGAAATAAGGATATTCATTTTATCTAGCTGAATAGCACAGCCTCCCTGGCAAAATCCAGTTTGCCAAAACAAGCAAAAAACCAATAAACAGATGAGCCGCTTCATTTTTCAGGTATTAGTGTAAGTAAATATACTTTATCTATGGCTTATTAGAATAGTAGAATACTGAACTTATGATCTGGCAAATTTCATCATCATCAAGCGGAGTTTGCCCATAATCATAAATAAGAGCTAGTCCCATAGTTTTTTTGGCATGTTTCTTTTTATGTCTTCGGTTAATTCCATGATTGCTTCATGTATCCTTTCATCAGTATTTTCCTGATCTTCCAGCCGCATGGTTGTCGATGTTCTTTTTACAATCTTTGTAGCCATTTCATTCGCCTTTCGGTCTATCATTTGTTCCAATGTCCCATCTTTAGGAATAAAAGAATAAACCAGTTTCATATCCAGCGCTTCTGCTGCATCCCTTAATGTTTTTATAGTTAAGGTACCTTCCTTTTCACGCCGCTGTATATCCCGTACACTTTGCGGTGTGATTCCCATTCTGTTGCCAAGTTGCCTCAGCGACATATTCAACGTTAATCGCAATGAGTGTATCCATCCCTCTGCATATTCTACAGGATGTAACAAGGTGCCGGTGCTTATTTTTCTATCCCACTGCCGCACAACAAGTTTATGGTTTTTTACTTTCATAAGCTTAAAGACTTAAATTATCTGTACAAATTTAAGTATATAGGCTTAATTTATCAAAAATTATTTATGCTTAAAAGCTTATTTTTTCGAATATATATTTTCAGTATGTTTTCTTAAATACATTTCCTGTAACAGGGTCTTCTAATTCATATACTTCTCCTGGGATTGGTTTGTGGTATTTTTCTGCTTCCGTAATTGTAAACACCATAGGTTGATAAAACTGAGGCTCAAGCCCAAAATCACAATTCCGTATTTTAAAATCTGTAAATAACACTGTGTCTCCATTCTCCAGTGTAGTAAAAAAATCGTTGGTAGTAGGATCAATACGTGCCCCAAAAGTTCCATTATTCTTTAATGTTCTCTTAAACAATTCCTGTCCACATGGGCAATGAACAATAACAGTAAATTGCTCAATTATAAAATCGGGATGAATATTCAAATTTGCAACATAAACCTGGGGGGCAATCTGAGCACAAATCGATGATTTTGAAAAAGGGCCACCAGGTTTACCTCCTAGAGCTGCCACACATGGTAATTTTTTCACCCAAAAAATTTGGCTGTCTATTCTTTTTAATCCTTTTGGTGTTTTACGGTCTACATATATTACCGCCTTCCCATCTTTTTTTGTATTTATTTTATAATATCCGGGTGGATAATCTTCTTCTCTATCTATTGAACCATTGTCTGTTTCCAGAACTAAGTCCTTTGAAGGCGTATTTTCGACAGCTACTTTAAAGTGATTATCGATGCACATGTACAATTGATGTCCCCTAGGGGTTTCAATGGCGACCACCTGGCCATTGCCAGTTTGTATCACCATATTCAGAAACAATAACGCAATGAGCCGCTTCATTTTTTAGATATTAGTGTAAGTAAATAACTTATTCAAGACAACTGTAAAACTTGGCCAGATAAAAAATATTGCACTACCACTTTGGCCTTACATATTCATTACCATTTATTGGGTCAATTACTGTCTCATTCTCACCAGGTGATGGCCTTTTGTAATATTCTGCGTCCGTTATTGACAACTCTATTGGCTCTCCGACTCTTGGTGCATCGTAACAGAAAACCATTTTGATATCCGTAAATACTACTTTGTCATTGTTTTCCAACGTAGTGAAGAATTCATGGGTAACAGAGTCAATGCGAGTTCCATTACTATCTGACATTGTTCTTCTGAATATCTCCTTGTCGCACGAACGATAAACAACAACTGTAAAACTCACTATTTTAAATCTAAAGTCAAAACCGCAACAGTACACAACTGCTACTGGTGCAATTTGAGAGCAAAATAATGATTTCGTAATTTTTCCATCTGGCCTTCCATTTATAGTTGCCTTTGAAAGAGGTATTTGCTTTGCTCTGAAATACTGGCTGTCAATAAATTTTAACCCCAACACGGTTTTTTTGTATACATAAATAACAGTATTTCCTGTGTGTTCAGGGCAAATAACCCAATGGCCCTTTTCTCCTTGAACTCTACCATTATTGGTTATTAACCGTATTTTTTTTGATGCACACTTTTCAACAGCAACATTTAAAGGATTTTGTACACACACATATAACTCATTATCCAAAGTTTTCTGAATAGCGACTACCTGGCAATAACTAACATTGGCAAT
Organism: uncultured Bacteroidota bacterium; assembly: GCA_903903635.1. Lineage (GTDB taxonomy): Bacteria > Bacteroidota > Bacteroidia > Chitinophagales > Chitinophagaceae > Nemorincola. The sequence goes on along the minus strand of CAIUZK010000142.1, from coordinate 49,444 downwards.
AACAAGTAACGACAATAACCAAATACATTGCTTCATTTTTCAGGTATTAGCTTAAGTAAATATACTTTATCTATCACACTATTGCAAATAACCCAGAGAGGATAGGAATCTCCCAATTTTCAGCAATGGTTTGGGGTTTTAATGCTTAATTTTGCCGACAAAATATTTTGGTGATGCAATTATCCGGTTTATACGAGCGGGCGTTGAAGTTTGAATTTCTGAGCGCTGAGGAAGGGATCTTTATGTTTGAAAATGCCCCGCTTACCGAGCTGATGTTTGTAGCCAATGAACTGCGCAAGATACAGGTGCCTCATGGCAAGGTAACCTGGATCATTGACCGCAACATGAATACTACCAATGTTTGTGTGGCCAATTGTAAGTTCTGCAACTTCTACCGCATACCCGGTCATCCCGAATCGTATATTACCGATATTGAAACCTATAAGCGCAAGATAGACGAGACCTTCAAATATGGCGGCGAGCAATTGCTGCTGCAGGGTGGCCACCATCCTGAGCTGGGGCTGGCGTATTATGTAGATTTGTTTAAAACGCTCAAGCAACTTTACCCCAACCTTAAACTTCATGCCCTGGGCCCGCCAGAGATAGCACATATCACAAAACTGGAGCAAAGCACACACCGCGAAGTACTGAAAGCCCTGATAGAAGCCGGCCTCGACAGCCTGCCGGGCGCGGGCGCCGAAATACTTAACGACCGAGTGCGCCGACTAGTGAGCAATGGCAAGTGCGGCACACAGGAGTGGCTGGATATTATGCATGAAGCCCATATGCAGGGCCTTACTACCAGCGCCACTATGATGTTCGGACATGTGGAAACACTGGAGGAGCGCTTTGAGCACCTGGTGAAGATACGCGAGGTACAGGCACAGAAACCGGAAGGAGCCAAGGGCTTCCTCAACTTTATACCCTGGACATTCCAGGATGTAGATACCCTGCTGCTGAAAATACGTGGCACCAAAAACCTGACCACTGCCGAGGAATATATACGCATGATAGCCATGAGCCGCATCATGCTGCCTAATGTGATCAATATTCAGGCCTCATGGCTAACGGTGGGTAAGCCTGTGGCGCAGATATGCCTTAATGCGGGCGCCAACGATTTCGGGTCAATTATGATCGAGGAGAATGTGGTAAGCGCAGCAGGCGCACCTCATAGGTTTACAGCCAAAAGCATTCAACAATCGATACGTGAGGCCGGATTTGAACCCCGGCTCCGCAACCAGCAATATGAATTCAGGGCAATGCCTGCGATCATGGAGGAGCAGGTGATTACTTATTAAACCCCAAACCCCTCCCGTTGAAAAAACGGGACCTTGTTCCGGGGCTTAGCAGGAGAATATATGTTCAGCTTAATGAACTTTCTTCTGCATGTTAATGACAAATAGTGGGTTTTAGGCTTTCATTATCAAATATAATCGCTACATCTTTAACAAATATAGTCAGTGCTTTGATTTAAATGTGCTCATCTAAATTTCAGTATTGAGTTTTTTTGTATTTTTGTTTTGTAAATTAGTACAAAATTGTCTGGATAACGACATTTGAATAACTTACTACAATCAGTTTACTATGAGTGAAAAAGAATTAAAACAATTAAAGAAGGACGGAATTAAGCTACAAAAGAAAGTTGCAAAGTCTCCTGAAGCCGCAAGAGAATTTCTAATTGAATTAGGGTTACTTACAGCAAAAGGAAATTTAAAGAAACGCTTTAAGGTTGCTTAAATGTACTCCACACGCCCAGGATATATCATCGGATTTCATGGTTGTGATGAAAGTGTGCGTGATAATGTTCTATTGGGTAAGGATGATCTAAAGCTCATTGAAAATAAATATGATTGGCTAGGTAATGGCATTTATTTCTGGGAAAATAATCTTCAAAGAGCATTTGATTTTGCCAAAGAGCTGAAAAATAATCCAAGGCCAGGTAAGCCAATCATTAAAAAACCAGCTGTACTCGGGGCTATTATAAATTTGGGAATATGCTTAGACCTTTTAGATAGTGCGTATTTAGATATACTAAAAGACCGGCATAAAGCTCTAGAAAATTCCGCTAAACAAATTAACATAACACTACCCACAAACAAAACAGGAAAAGGAACTAATGACCTGATGCTCCGTGATCTTGATTGCCTGGTAATTGAATATCTAAACAAACATGCTTCAGTACCTTTCGATTCAGTAAGAGGAGTATTCATTGAGGGCAATAATCTTTACCCTACCTCAGGTTTTTATGAGAAAAATCACATTCAGATTTGTATCCGAAATCCCAATTGTATTAAAGGATATTTTTTACCAAGAAACCTGAACAGTTCGTTCCGGAAAATTTAATAACAATGCTGAATATGGCAACCATAATTATGGTTCTGATTCTTAATCCAGAGGCTTAAATTTTTCGAAAGTAATTTCGCCAAAGTCTTTGGTGGTCTTAAGGTCTTCGTGCACTTTTTTCATGCCATCCTCACTATTGGGGTCATCGCTTAGTGTGTAGCTGGCACCACCATCTTTGTGCAGATACCACTCCTTTTTTTCCTTGTCGTACCTGAAGGTAGTGACCCTGTTCCAGTGCTGTGGTCCTTCGGCAACGCCGTGCTCTACCGAGAAATAACCATTCCTGATTTTTAGTCCCGTAAACGGATCAGAGCGCACCATAACACCGCTGCAGTCTATGCACATCACCACATTATCATTTCGCCTGGCAAGGCTGTATGATTGGTCTGCCTGACCAAGAAGCAGGAGTAGCGGGCGTTTTTCCTCATGGCCATTTGCAAAATCGGATAGGGTGTCTTCACCCTTATGGCAAATAGCCAGCAGCACATCATTTATACCATCCATATTCAGATCGCCTATAGCGGTATCAAGCACAGCATACCCTTCCGGAATATGCTTTGATATCTGAACAGGCAATTCACCTATCGAATCAATGTAAGTATCATGCCTTGTTTTTAGCAATTCATCACGTCCGCTTTTCTCAGTTTGCTGATCCTGACTCTGCTCCTTCTGCTTTGGCGATTGCCCGCATGAGGTCAGCAATATAAAAATCGAAACAATTATGAAACGTCTGTTGATCACAAAGCAAAATAAGGAGTAATGAACAACATTTGGAAATTTATGACTATCGAATGTTATCCGGGTTAGCTACAAAACAAAAATGCCCTCAAATTGAAGGCATTTTGAAAAAATATTCTGTGAAATTTATTCTGGCTCAAATCATAATTTCAGCTTAATGCATGGTTCCCCATTAGGGGTTCAGGGGTGAATTATACCCCTACCATCAATGGCATCAGCAGCATCAGCACATCTTCATTTTCTACTTTATCAATAGAGCGGAAGATACCTGCGCGTGTAGGTGTACTCAGTTCCACCACCACTTCATTGCCATCTATATTGTTCACCATTTCTACCATCAGCTTGGCATTGAAGGCTATTTTCATATCCTCGCCGCTGTACTGGCAACTCAGCAGTTCTTTTCCTTCATACGAGAAGTCTATATCCTGCGCGCTGATTTGCAAAGAGTTACCATTAATATCAAGTACTACCTGGTTGGTTGTCTTGTTTGAAAAGATACTCACACGACGAAGAGCACTCACAAAATCCGCCCTGTTCAAAGTTAGCTTGTACGGATTGTCTACCGGTATTACCGCCCTGTAGTCAGGGAATCGTGCATCTATCAGGCGGCAACTCAGACTTAAATGCGGACCTGTAACAAAAAGGTGGCTGCCGTTGTATGCAAGCTGCAAAAGAGTTTCATCGGGCGAAAGCGTAGAACGCAACTGCTGCAATGGTTTCTTGGGTACTACAAAACCATCCTTGGCAGGGCAATTCACATCGGTGCGGCGAAACTGAACCAGCCTGTGGGCATCTGTAGATACAAGTGTTATGCTGTCTACGTCCAGCTCAAAAAACACGCCCGTCATAGCCGGCCTCAAAGTATCGGCGCTCACCGCAAACAGTGTTTTGTTGATGCACTCCAGCAATCCGATTGAAGACATACCAAACTGCGTGGTATCGCCAGGTGCCGGCTCCTTCGGAAAGTCATCAGCCTTTTCACCACCTATACGGTACTTACCCACGTCGCTCGACATTTCTATCGAGAGGTCGTGCTCATTAATGTTAAATGTTATTGGCTGCTCCGGCAGATTCTTCAGATAGTCAGTCAGTATTTTCGATGGAATACAGATACGGCCATCACCATCGGCATCGTTTACCTCCATCTGCACGCGCATCATGGTTTCAAGATCCGTTGCGGTAAGCGTAAGTGTGTTGCCACGCAACTCAAAAAGAAAATCTTCCAGTACCGAAAGCACTGTATTAGCGCTGATCACGCCACTGATCTGCTGCAGATTTTTGAGTAAGGCTGTTGATGTAACTATAAAACGCATTGCTATTGTTGTTTTTTAACCTGCCTACCGACAGGCAGGCAAAGATATTTTAAATAAAACCAAAATTAAAAGTAAGAAACTTAAAAGGGTAAAATGTGGATAAATAAGGTCAGATTGGGAATTAGTTCCCGGAATTGAAATAAAAACGAAAAAAATATTTGTTTCTCCGTGCAGGTAACCCTATTGTTTATTCCTGATCGGTTACATCCTTACCTGTTTTACGGGTAAGGGCAACTATCAATGAAACAACAGCCAGCAAAGCCAGAGTGTGCTTTACATTACCATCATGTGGCCAAACAAAAACAGCCAAAACCCAGCCGATTATCAGCAGTATTGCCGTAAAAAACAAAAGATTCCGCAGTATCATAGCTTACAGGCAGTAAAAATAAGAAATCTGATGACAAAAGCTAAACAAGGCGCAGTTATATTGAAAAATATAACCCTCAACCCTATCATTTAGTCTTTTGTTCACATATGTGATGCTTTTCGTTGGGTTTAATATTCCGTAAAAAAAACACCTGCTTAGGTACTAAAAAACAAACCCCGTCCAAAAGCCAGGGTCTGCCGTATCTGCAAGTACCGAAAAAATTATAATAATCCTTTTACCCTTTCTATCACCGCCTGCAAGCCACCTACATCCTGTCCGCCGGCAGTAGCCAGTGTTTTCTGCCCGCCTCCGCCGCCTTTTATCAGGCCAGTCACTTGCTCTTTTATAATCTTTCCGGCATCAAGTCCTCTTGCTGCATTTACTTTTTCATCTACACCCACGGCCACAAAAGCCTTACCGTCTATGTTTGCACAAAGCACGATCACATGATCATTCAGATGCGATTTCAGGTCAAGGCACAATTTCTTCAGGGCATCGGCATTACTCACCGTTACCATTTGCCCCACAAAGGTTATCTCATTGATGATCTCATCTTTGGCAAGCAGTTCATTCCTGATACCTACAAGCTGCCTGGCCTCAAGGTTCTCCACATGCTTTTCCAGTTGGCTTCTTTCTTCCTGCAGTTTTTCTATCGCCTTGAGCGGGTCCTTCGCATTTTTTAACTGCGCCGAAATAGAAGCGATCAGTTGCAATTGTTCATTAATAAAATCCTCGGCTGCCTTACCGCTCACGGCCTCCATCCTTCTCACTCCTGCGGCCACTGCGGCTTCGCTGGTAATCTTAAAATAACCCAACTGCCCAGTCGACCCCACATGGGTACCTCCGCACAACTCAATCGAGTAGTTCGCATCCATGATCACTACACGCACCTCATTACCATACTTCTCACCAAACAAGGCCATTGCGCCCAGCGCTACAGCTTCATCCTTCAGCATGGTCTTAATAACCACCGGTATATTCTCCCTTATTTTTTCATTTACTATGGCTTCTATCCTGGCTATCTCTTCATCGGTAACCTTGGCAAAGTGCGAGAAGTCGAAACGCAGATGTTCTTCATTTACCAGCGAACCTTTTTGCGCCACATGTGTTCCCAGCACTGTACGCAATGCTGCATGCAGCAGGTGCGTAGCGCTATGGTGCACCGCCGTCGAAATACGTTTTACTGCATTCACCCTTGCATGTACCGGCGCAGCAACATTCTCCGGGAGCACCTCAGCAAAATGAATGGTTAGCCCGTCTTCCTTCTTGGTGTCAACGATCTTAACTATCTCATTCGGAAATATAAGCTCACCGGTATCTCCCACCTGTCCGCCGCTCTCGGCATAAAATGGTGTGGTATCAAGCACAATTTGGTAAGACTCCTTTCCTTTCGAGGTCACTCTCCGGTATTTCAGAATCGATGCCTCAGCCTCCAGCAGGTCGTAACCTACAAAATTGGTGGCTGCATTATCTTTTACCATTACCCAGTCATCCGTATCCAGCGCTGTTGCTGCACGGCTGCGGGTTTTCTGCTGCTTCATTTCTGCCTCAAAAGCTGGTTCATCCACATGCAGTCCATTCTCACTCCCTATCAGTCTTGTCAGGTCTATCGGAAACCCAAACGTATCATATAGCTCAAACGCAGCGCGGCCATTGATAACGGTGGTATCCTGTCTCCTGGTTTCTGTTATTATATCATCAATTTTCCTCAGCCCTTTTTCCAATGTGCGCAAAAAAGCTTCTTCCTCTTCTTTCACCACCCTGCTTACCAGGTCTATCTGCTGGTGCAACTCTGAGAATACATGTTCAAACTGCTTGGCCAGAACAGGCATCAGCCTGTACAACAAGGGTTGTTTATGATCCAGGTACGAATAATAATACCGCACGGCCCTTCTTAATATCCTGCGTATCACATAACCCGCACCGGTATTCGATGGCAACTGCCCGTCGGCAATAGTAAACCCGATAGCACGTATATGATCAGACAATACCCTGAAGGCTACATCTTTCTTACTATCGGTATTGGTATACTGCCTGTTGGTCATATGTTCTATGGCAGTAATGGTTCCGGTAAACAGGTCGGTATCATAATTACTTTGTTTGCCCTGCAACACACGCACCAGCCTTTCCAGTCCCATCCCGGTATCCACATGCTTTGCCGGCAGCGGCACCAGGCTGCCATCCTTTTGCCGGTTGAACTGCATGAATACATTGTTCCATATCTCTATTACTTGCGGATGGTCGGCATTCACCAGGGTCTTACCATCAACCAGTTTTTTCTCTTCCTCGCTGCGGCAATCAACATGTATTTCAGAGCATGGGCCACATGGGCCGGTATCGCCCATCTCCCAGAAGTTATCTTTTTTATTACCCTGCAGTATCCTGTCTTCGGCTACATGCTGTTTCCAGAAATTATACGCCTCTTCATCCTTTGGCAGATTTTCAGATGCATCGCCCTGAAAAACAGTTACATAAAGTTTATCCTTCGGAATACCGTATACCTCTGTCAGCAGCTCCCAGCTCCATGCTATTGCTTCCTCTTTAAAATAATCGCCAAAACTCCAGTTGCCCAGCATCTCAAACATTGTATGGTGGTAAGTATCCACACCCACTTCTTCCAGGTCGTTATGTTTACCGCTTACGCGCAGGCATTTCTGAGTATCGGCTAAACGTGTGTTCGATGGCGTTCCGTTGCCCAGGAAAAAATCCTTGAACTGATTCATTCCCGCATTGGTAAAAAGCAGGGTAGGATCATTCTTGATCACAATAGGAGCCGAAGGAACAATGGAGTGTCCCTTGCTTCTGAAAAAATCTAAAAACTGCTGGCGTATCTCGTTTCCGGTAAGCATTGTATAATTATAATAAGGGTGCAAAACTAAGTTAAAAGTCAAAAGTGGGAAGCTTAAAGTTTAGTTTTATATTCAAATTTCAGGAAAATGAATATTGCAGGCCATCCTTCTGCCTATTTCTCCTTTTACCCCCATTTACCGATTCTGCTTCCCCCATTCACCGATTTTAGCTGTTCCATTTATTATCCATGGTATTGCTTTGCAGTATAATTCACTGTAAATGCCAAAAATACAACCAGCCAAAAAGCAAGGGAAAGTCTATCAGAACACTATACCTACCAGCCAGAGTATAGAAGGTGGCATGCCCAAGATACTGTGGCAAATGATGACATCAAAAAATGAAAGGGTGCCGAAAATCCCGTTGGGACCTTTCCATACAGATGCTAAAATATATCACAACGCACCTGCCACAGGACTACGCATTACATGGATGGGTCACTCTTCTTTGCTTATAGAAATTGATGGCAAACGTATCCTCACCGATCCGGTGTGGGGCCATAGGGCTTCTTTTGTGAATTTTGCCGGACCTAAGCGCTTTTTCCCTGCCCCTTTGCCGCTCAGGGATCTGCCAGAGCTGGATGCCATCATCCTTTCTCACGACCACTACGATCATCTCGATTATCCTACTATCAAAAAGCTGGCTCCCGGCAATGTCCCCATATTTTGTTCCATAGGTGTGGGCCCTATTATTGAAAAATGGGGAGTAAACAAAAACAGAATCACTCAACTGGATTGGGGTCATACAGCAACATCGGTACCTGGGCTTTCCATCACCGCTACCCCTGCACGTCACTTTTCAGGCAGAGGCATTGTCAACCGCAATCAAACCCTGTGGTCATCCTGGGTTATTAAGGGTCCTGAGCATAACATATTCTTTGGCGCCGATTCAGGCTGGTTTCCCGGCTTTAAAGATATTGGCGACGAATATGGTCCATTCGACCTCACAATGCTCGAAATTGGCACTTATGGCGAAGGCTGGCCAGATATCCATATGGGACCCGATCATGCCACCAATGCCCACCTAGCGCTGCGGGGAAAGGTAATGATGCCTATTCACTGGGGCACTTTCAATCTTGCGCTCCATTCATGGCGCGAACCGGTGGAACATTTCCTCGGTTTTGCCGATAAAAAACAGATCACCCCTTTCCTGCCTGAACCAGGAGTGCCCACAGAAGTAAGTGGTGCGCATAATTCGGGTTGGTGGGTTTAGGCTGAAAATGCATAAAATTTAATTTTCGTAGCTTGCAGCCGCTTTCCGGATTCATGCAAACTCACGATCATAGTCATACACACGGTCACAGTCATGGCGACCACCCTCACCATCATCACGAGGTTACTGCCGCCGATGTTGCCAATAAAGCCTTCATTTTCGGCATTATACTCAATGGCGCCTATGTTATCATCCAGGTTATAGCCGGATTTTACACACATTCTATGGCTCTGTTGTCGGATGCAGGGCATAATCTGGGCGATGTGGCAAGCCTTGCTTTGTCGCTGCTGGCTTTTCGCCTGGCAAAAACAAAGCCGAGCATGGCCTACACCTATGGCTATAAAAAAACAACCATCCTTGCCGCCCTTACCAATGCTGTGGTTTTATTGATTACGATTGGCATGCTGGGTTACGAATCCGTTAACCGGCTGTTTCACCCTAAACCGGTAGAAGGTGGCACGGTGGCTATTGTGGCCGCTATTGGTATCATTATAAATCTGGGATCCGCCCTGTTGTTTTTCCGCAATAAAGAGCATGATCTTAATACCAAAGGCGCTTACCTGCACCTGCTCACCGATGCTATGGTATCGCTGGGCGTTGTTATCGCCGGTATTATTATCCGGTACACCAACTGGTACTGGCTCGATGGGGCAGTTAGTATTGTGGTTTTGCTGGTTATATTACTGGGCACATGGTCTTTACTTACTGCCAGTCTGCGTTTGTCATTAGATGCTGTGCCGCACAGCATTGATGTGGAAACCGTTTCCGGAGTCATCAATAAATTCAAAGGCGTTGAAAGTATTCATCACACACATATATGGGCTATGAGTACCACCCAGAATGCACTTACTACTCATCTCGTACTCAGCGAAACGCTGAGCTTCTCTGAAAAAATGAAACTTGTACACGAGATCAAACACGAATTGCTCCACAACAATATCCATCATGCCACTATCGAACTTGAATCAGCCGAATTGCCCTGTGCAGATGCTGATTGTTAAGTTCATTACCCTGGCTATCATCTTTTTCAATCACTTTGTTTCCTGTTGGCCATTCACAATCTCCATTGGCTGTTCCTGAACTACCTGAAATTGAAAAGCCCCGCAATATGCAGGGCTTAATTATTTTGAATTGTTTTATTATTATGGAGCTATTGCATAAGCAATATTGCATTTGTCACCTTCATCAATCCTGATGAGTGTAAGATGGTTTGCTTCTACAAATGGAACATTGTATTTAGCTACCATTTTGCTCTTATCCTTTTTAAGAGTAAGAACCACATTGCCTGCATCATCAGTAGTAAGCGAATATTTACCGGTTTCATTTGGGCTTTCACTCATATCGCGGGTAAATTTTTTATAAGTACCGTAGTTAATGTTGTTGGCATTGGTTGGGCTCATCTTCAATGTCATAGAATAATGTATATAATGCGTCTCAGCGCCAATCTTATCCGGACATTTTGTTGCTACAAAGTACCAGGTCTTATCCAGAAGTTCATACCTGTTAATTGGTTCCGTATTACTAGGTGGCCTGCTTTCCATTCCGAGTTGAGCGAAAGCTCCGGCTGGTAATGCCATCAGGCATACAAAAAGAATCTTTTTGAGCATATTGTTCATCATAAAAATAATTTCTTAAAGGTAAAAGTAATAATTCCTGCGATTTATTTTAGTTACAGCATCGCAAAATAAACAATAATATTTAATCCCGAAAACTTTAGTTTAAGATAGCCTGTATTATTTTCTCCTTCCTTTACTGCTATTTATGAAAAAAGCCCCGTAATTACGGGGCTTTTGGCAATCATCTTTAAGCGATATTTAAAATTAGATAACTCTAACGTTAGCAGCGTTTAAACCTTTTTTACCATTTTGAACTTCGAAACTTACCTTATCGTTCTCGCGGATTTCATCCAAAAGACCTGATACATGTACGAAGATGTCTTGTCCACCGTTTGATGGAGAAATGAAACCAAATCCTTTTGTTTCATTGAAAAATTTTACTGTTCCTTCTTGCATTGTGTTTAAATAAATTGATTAAGAAAGAACAAAGATACAATAAATATTTGATAATCCTCAATAAGTTTGTTAAGGAAACAATATTATTTATAATTCACCATTAAATATTGAGTTTGGGTCCTTCAACAAACAAATAGCCATTAATTTTAACCCGCTTTGGGCTTGTTTTACACCAATTGTAAACCATCAATTCAAAATCTACTCTTCCTGATGCAAAGCCTCTACTTTCGATCCGAAAAAGTTGAGGAACAATACAATGAATGCCACAACTACGATTGCCTGCGTACAAACAATCATTTTTCCGAGACTGCTTACCGGGTGAAAATCTCCAAAACCTATCGTTGTTGAGGTAACAATACTGAAATAGATATAATCTGCTACACTACCCGGCTGGTTTCCCAGCAGGTGCAGCCCTGCATATACTACTGCAAAACTTAGCGCGATCTCCATGTAATTCAGAAACAGCATCAGTATATTCCGCCTGTAGGAACGAGGCTTTACAAAGATATCCGACACAAAAATCAGAGAGGCTACATATACTATCGTTTCAATCAGCAAATAGCTCGATACTGCAACTGTAATACGATATCGGTACAGGCCGGAAAATAAAAAGAATAAAGGCAGCATGGTTTTAAAAAGCACATAAAACTCAATAGCTACATTCCTCTTCGTTACTCCATACCGGCCTACTATATTTCTGAAATGTATACCTGGGAAAATCGGCTGTATGCCTACCAATAAAAGCCTGAGCAACTTTTCAAATCCCACATCGTGGTGCTTTTCATTGTTCCAGATCTTTACGAGATTAGTTTGATAAGCTCTGTATGCCGATATTTTCTGCGGTGTGTTATACTCCGCCTTGCCCAAAAATAATTTATGCAGGATACGCTTCATATCTTACCAATCAAATGGTAAGATACAAACTTTTCCTTTTGCATCGGCTGACACTATACCAAAGGCCCAATGTTTCATTTACTTATCGCACCAGATGATAACGTTGCAGCTCCAATACCCTGTGAACAGATAGGGTAGGATGGTCGAATACCACCTTAATAATTCCCGCCGACTGATTTACATAAAAGCAATCATTGTAGGTCTTACTGGTATCAAATGTCCTTTGCGAATGTTCCGATCTGGCTGCATTGGCAAAAGATTGCCCACCCAACGATACTACAGGAATAATGTCTGTAACCGCACCACTATCGAAATTAAGTACACATCCTGAATTTTGCGATTGGCCTATGGCTAAGGGCCAGGTGAACAGGTTAAAACTCGCTCTTGACTCTACCTTATCTGAATTATTATACATGCCCAGATAGAATTTATCACCTACCATCCGGTAAGCCCATTGCTCGGTATCTGATGAATTGGTTTTTGCAAATGACAGAAATACATTAATTGCTTCTATCTCAGGTGCATTCTTTTCTATTACACAACCACCGGCAAGGTAATATTCGGTCTGGTTGGCAGTCACATATACACTATCTGTTGCGCCGCTTACCGAATCTTTATAGATCCAGTAGCTCCCTGGTTTATAACTAAAGTTTGATTTCAGCCCTGCATCAACAGGTATTATTGTGCTGTTTTTTTTCATGCATGCCGAAAATATCATCGCAATGGCAAGTAAAGAAAGCATTATGTGCCTCATAAGATAAGTTTTAAATGATGTGCTTCATATACCACAAATTCTATGCCAAATCTAAATATTAATTATGCGTTAATAATTGGCCATATTCCTATTCTTTCTGCCTCACAACTAACAAGAAGGGCAATACAAATGATAACAAAAAATTTTTTTTAGCGGAGCTATACACCTACTTTGGCTCATGCCCGTTCATTTCATCCTGCAATATCGCCGACAAGTCCCCCTCCACCGACACCTTTACATTTTCTGTTATTCTACCCGTCTCAATCCCGTCTTTAAAAAGTATTATGGTGGGCACATTGGTAATATGGTATTTCTTTTGTTCGCCTCCGGTGGTTGTTTTGGCCCTGTCCACGCCAAACATAGTTACCTTAGCGGGCGGAAAATCCAGTAATTCCAATACTTTGGCCAGCTTAGGTATCAGGTTATGCGAATCATCGCACCACGTTCCCAGAAATACCACCATATCATACTGCCTAAGGTAAAATTTCAACAGGCTCATCGACTTGTCTTCCGGTTTATAGCTCTGCATCCCGCTTGTCATCCACTCAAAAGTACTTTCCCGCTTCAGGTCATCAAAAGTTACCAGGCCATTAAATATCTTTCCTCCATCAGGTGAGTCCGTTGTCACTTTGTAAGTCCATTGTGCCATTGTACTAAAATTTATCATTACCGCCAGTACCAACAATATTGCTCTCATTTTCCTCTTTTATGTAGTTTATATCGCTCTGCTACCAAATTGAATTCATTTCCTTCTGCACATTCCCAAATACATCAAATTGGTTTGTGGTGGTTATTACGAGTTGAGCTGGTTTCTGATCGTCATCAGCTTATTGCGCAATTGCAGCAAAGATTGTTTCAGATCAATCGTTGCCACATCCATATTATTTTGCGTTTTTAGTTTTGTCTTGGCGCCGGTAAGTGTAAAGCCCCGCTCCTTAACGAGATGATATATCGTTCTTAGCTCCTTCACCTGCTCGGGTGTGTACAGCCGGTCCCCTTTTCTGGTCGTTCTGACTTTGAGTTTAAATTCATTGGTCCAGAACCGTATGTGCGAGGTTTTTACATTAAAAAACCTGGCAACCTCGCCTATTGAATAATATTTCTTATCGCCTTGCCAGTCATCAGGCAATGTGAGGGTTTCCTCCTCTTTTACCTCTTCCACGATAGGGGCTTCGGGCTCAGGTTCTGCTATGGTTATTTCTTCAGAGGTTGAGGCTGGCGCTTCTGCCGGCTTTTTCTTCGCCCGGCTTTTACCTACCGCTTTCAACTGTTCCGGTACTATTTCTTCGCCGAATAATGTTATGATACGCTCACTCATCACTGAATTTTACTTAATAATAATAATCCTTACCAAGATACAAAGATGATGGAAATATCACAAAAAAAAGAGGTTGTCTCATTATTTGAAACAACCTCTTCAATTAAAATATGTTCATTACCCGGTTATCAGGTACTAAAAATTACTTGCATTGTATTTCACATCTGCTGTCTTTATCACGCTCTGCTGCAGTTGCTGGTTCATGGCATTTCTCAACTGTCCTTCCTGCGACCTGCGCTGCTGAGGAGCTATCATGTTCATGATGTTGTCATCAATCTTGCTGATATTCCTGTTGAGTACAGTTATGAAGAATACGCCGCCATTACCCTTAATACCAGGTGAAAGTGTATTCAACTGAAAACCCTGATTGAAAATATAACCAGTAAGTCTTGGCTCATAACCTATGCCCGGTACACCATTACCCAATGTTGCTGAATCCGACTGCTGTACTGCCTGACCGCTTGCCTGTGCGATTGCATCCACAGTACCGCCTGATGCATACTTTTTGCTGATGAGATCTGCTTTCATTTCATCCTTTACCTTTTGCTCCAGCATCGGGCGGTTGGCTGCTGTTATTGCCTGAAGGCCTTTCTCATCTATGCTCGAAAGTTTGGCAACTATATAACGCTGCTCACCCAACTGGAATACTCCTGAAACTTCACCGATCTTATGGTCAAAAATCCACCTGATTACCTCACGGGCAGGGCCTACGCCGGGAATAGTAAACGAAGTTACTTTTACATTGTCTCCTAAGCGCTTATCCAGATTTAGTTTTTTCACTGTGGCATCAAATTCTGCTCCTGTTGGGTTCTTACCAGCAAATTCATTTGCCTTGCCATATATAGCATTCACTGTGCTGTCGCTTGGCGCCAGGTTCTTAACAATAGTTGCCAGTTGCACCGATGGACCGACTCCTTTCTGTTCCATGATCTCTATATAGTGAATACCATGGTAGTTATCGTTCGATACCTTAACCAGCTTTGTTTCGCCTGCTTTTCCTTCGAAGATAAAATCACCGAACTCTTTCGAAATGGTTGGCCTTTGCTGCAAGGTAAATGTATATTCGCCACCTTTATTCTTGCTGCCATCATCTTCCGAAAATCTTGCTGCAACAGAATCAAATTTCGCTCCGCTTTTCAGTGCGGCTATTGCGCTGTCCAACTTCATTTGTGCGGCGGTGTCCGAAATAATATCTTTACCCTGGAACTGTGTTCTTACAAGTATGTGGCGGCACTTTACTGAATCTGGTAAAGTTTTCCTGTCTACTACTTTCGAAAGTTTATAACCACCATTCTCATAATATGGGCCATATATTGCGCCTACAGGCAAAGTATTGATGGTATCAGCGTAACGCGACATAAAAGTCCTCTTGTTCAGGTAGGCTTCGTTATAGGAGTTCGCTTCGTCTGATTTGTTGTTCACAAAAGTCTTGTTGTCCTTGGTTGCAGCAAAATCAGCCTTCAGTTCATTCAGCGCTTCAAGTTGCCTGTTGGTATCTGCCGGGGATGGTACGATATCAAATGAAATGTATTCTATGCTGCGGGTTGGCAACTCTACCTGATAAGAGGCTGCATGCTTCTGCATGTACTCCTTGATATTCTCATCTGTTACCTTTACTTCATTATCCGGTACAGAAGTAAATGGAACCTTCACATACTTCAGAGATGCCATTGAGTTCTGGTCGGTTACCAGGCGCTTGGCCATATACATGGGCACATACATCGATCCGCCGAAAAGCGTATTGTACTTATTTACGTCGCTCATGCGCTTTACATAAGACTTTACTATTTCCCACTGCTCTCTTACCTTTCCGGTAGGATCTATCCTTCCCGGATCTGATGCGAGTTGCTTTTCAAATTCTTTAATAATCCCCGGATCAAAAGAATTCGTCTGTTGATTCATAAACACAGGCTGCCCTTCAATCTGGAATTGTTTTACCAGTGGGTCTGCATTTTCGCCATATATCAGACCTTTCTTTTCATCTTCGGTAGTAGCAATTCCCAAACGCGCGCACTGCTCATTTACAATGTTTTCATAAACGATCATCTGCACAACCTGCTCGCTCATCTGCGCACGGGTAGCATCATCCAGCGGACGACCCTTATTAAACATTGTATACAATGTTTCGTATTCCTTCAGGTGCACCTGATAATCTTTAGGATCTATCTTGTTGCCGTTGATCTTCATTACGTTGGTATCTTTGCCACCAAAGAAACTGGCAAACGATCCATTACGGGCGTCAGATACAATAAAGCCAACCAGCGCGACAGCAATCACTCCTCCGGCTATTTTTCCGTACTTATTTCTGATAGTTTGAATTACAGACATTTCAGGTTTGTTATGTTTTTTATTAAGGACGGCAAATTTATGGGAAATTTTGTGATTTCGTAACGTTATTCACCTTTTATCCCCAATTTTATTAAATATAATACTTCGTGTTATTTGTTTTTGCCCTTTTTTAGTTATTTACGCCGTCTTTGTATGGGGGTTTACGTTCCATTTACAATTTTTCAAACCGGCCCATTCTCCGCACATCCCTGTTGCCATTCCACTCTATATAATATATGCCAGTTTCCCGGTTGGATTTCCATATACCTCACCTGCAAATAATATCCCTTTATCAGCAGTTGGTATGGCATACCATATTTCTGTACAGCACTTGTTTCCCGTTATAAACCTCGTACTATTAATATGCACAATGCCTGCTTATATATTACAGGTTGTAAGTACAAGAAGAAACAAAAAAGCAAACCGATTTTCCTTATGTTTCTTCTTGAAAGTAATTATTTTGTAGCTTCATTAACCGCCTATAGATAATTATATTTTTTGTTTATAAGGCCACATCGGTGTAAAGCCATTAAACAGATCCCTTTTTCGCATTTTTTGTTGTGGATAACTGTGGAAAATAACTGTATATTTTTGTGCTTAAATCTCATAACTAAATAAACTACAATGGTGAAGGCTGGTTATCCCATAATTTTTTTCGTTTTCCACAGTTTACTACGATATCCACGATCGTTTTTTTACCCACATGGTTTTCTATCCACAATCCACAGCTTTTATGTTAGTTTACTTTAAAACCGTCGTTTTTTAGTGTGGGTAACCTTCAATGTGATGTGAATAAAGTGGGTTTTTCAATTTTCCTATAGGAATAACTACCTTAATTCCCCCAAATACACAGCCCTAATAGTAGTGGTTAAATTTTTTTAAAACTTTAAAGGTTATTAATAGAATTGTGAATAGCGGGGATAACTCGCTCGTGGAAAAATTATTTTTGCTTTTAGAGAGGTTGCATTGTTTTATTGAGTTGTAGGTTTATTCTGGTATTACCTCATCGTAAATCATTAATTTTGCCTCAATTCATCAATTTGATATGGTAGATATTAATGTGGACGGTTTTCTGAATATAGAGATCGATCCTTCTTTGGATTTATTTCAAGAGATAAATAAATTAAAAAAGGAAAAAAATGCCATTGTTCTGGCTCATTATTACCAGGAACCTGATATTCAGGATGTAGCTGATTATGTAGGCGATAGTCTTGGTTTAGCTCAAAAAGCTGCCGGTACCACTGCTGATATGATTGTTTTCGCAGGCGTACATTTTATGGCCGAAACAGCCAAAATTCTGAATCCGGAAAAGAAAGTTGTTTTACCTGATCTGAAAGCAGGTTGTAGCCTGAGTGATAGTTGTCCTCCGGGTCTGTTCAAAGCTTTTAAGGACAAACATCCCGACCATCTTGTTATTTCTTATATCAATTGTTCAGCAGGTATTAAGGCTTTAAGCGATATTATATGTACTTCTTCCAATGCTAAAGCAATTGTTGATAGTTTACCTCCTGATCAGAAAATAATTTTTGCTCCCGATAAGAACCTTGGATCCTATATAAATAAAAAAACTGGCCGGAATATGGTACTTTGGAATGGTGCCTGTATGGTGCATGAGATATTTTCTTTAGAAAAGATCACAAAACTAAAAGTCAGACATCCCCTTGCTAAGATTATAGCCCATCCTGAATGTGAAGAAGCAATATTGAATATTGCTGATTTTATTGGTTCTACAACACAATTGTTAAAATATACCCAAACAGATGATGCTCTGGTATATATAGTTGCCACCGAAGCAGGAATACTTCATAAAATGCAGGCTAATGCTCCAGGTAAAACTTTAATAGCTGCTCCTCCTGATAATTCGTGTGCTTGCAACGATTGTCCTCACATGAAGTTAAATACACTCGAAAAATTGTACCTGTGTATGAAATATGAATTACCTGAAATTATTATGGATGAACAATTGCGGTTACAAAGTAAGGTTCCTATCGATCGTATGATGAAAATGAGTCAGGATTTAGGGATCGTAGGTTAATTAAATATTAAATTTAAATATTTCCCACTAAATAAACAAATTTTTTTTATTTTGAGGGATGTATGTATCTTAGCATCAAAATTCAAATATTTATGAAGCAATTAGACTTGTTTAAAACTTTATTGCTTGTAGCATTCCTTAGTGCTGCAGGTTTTGTTAATGCACAAACCTCTCATCCTGTACATTATGGATTGTTAGGTACATCTACTACCAGTAACTGGTATCAGGATTATGTTGGTGTTCGTTTTGAGGTATTAAGTCCTATTTCTGTAGCTGGCGATAAGCAATATAGTTTTGCTTATGATGGTGGATCTTCATGGGGAGCTCCTGTTACTACTCCTATTGTCAATGTTCCTATCGTTATGCCAGCCGGTGGTGATAGTCTTGTTGCTGCCTCTCTGCCTGCCGGTTCTATGAACGGTAAAATTGCTTTATGTTACAGAGGTGGTGGTATCTACTTTAGCGATAAAGCTGCCCGTTGTTATGCGGCTGGTGCCATTGCTGTTGTTATTGTAAACAATAACCCTAATGGTGTTATTGGTATGTCGGCTAGTACAACATTTACTGGTTGTCCTGTATTCATGATTACTAAAGCTGATGGTGATGCTATCGATGCTAAATACCATAGTGGTGTAGCTGGCGATACTGCCCGCATGACTATCACTTTATGGGGTCAGGGTAATACTTATGACGTTGGATTTATTCCTCAGGGTATTGCCCGTTGGCATGATTATGCTGTTCCTTACCATCAGTTGACTTCTGGTCTTCACCCAATGGCTTATATGGCTCAGAATGGTGCATTCATTGGTAACTTTGGTACAGGAAATCCTGGTCATGTAAAGTTATTTTCAACAACTAGTTTTGCAACTGTTGGTGCGCCAACTGTTATTCACAACGATACTACAATATTGAATTCTTTCCCTGCAATAGATTCAATTTGGGCATTCTATGGTCCTCAGCATAACCTTACTGGTATTACTTCCGGTTCTGGTAAAGTAACTGTTAAGTATACCATACATTCAGACAGCGCTGATCAGTATATGGGTGATGATACAACCAGTTATTCTTTCTATACTACAGATAGTCTGTATTCTAAAGGCCGGTATGATTTTGCAAACAAGCATCCTTTAGCTAACATGTATGAGGCAGCTGCATTGGTTACTACACCAGTACCAAGTGGTGACCTTTATATCTGGGGCCCTATGTATTACATTGCTCAGGGTGGTGGTAATTTCTGTAATGTTCAATGGTCAATGTCTTCTAACACAGATACAGGTCATATCATTGCTTCTTTGGCTTCAATAAACGTTTATGTTTTCAAATGGGTTGATGGTGTCGGTGGAACTGCCGATAGCTTCGTTGAAAACGGAGAGCTTGTTTTGTTAGGTGCTGGTGTTAAGAGTTTTGCAGGTTCTACTAATCCTGGAGATACTTCGGGTGGTTTCTTTAATGTTACGGTTGGTGACTCTTTAGGAAATCCTATGAATGTGCATGTAGATTCAAACAACTGGTATCTTGTAGCTCCTGAAGTTCCTAATGGTTGGTTCCTTGGTTGCGATGGTTACCTTAATACATATCCTCGTACCTATGGACGTAATATGTTCAACAATTACCTCGAGTATCCTTCAGCTATCTGGCCTGGTGGACGTCTGACTGGTTCTAACCCACAGGTTGGTTTCCCAAGTTCTGCATTAGCTCCTTGTAACTTTGGTGGTTATTATACCGTGGATTCTGTTTACTTCAGTTCTCAGAAAGGTTTGATACCTTCAGTTGCTTTTACTACTACCAATTATACTCCTGATACGGCATCTCATGTTGGTGTTCATGGTGGTACTAAATCATTCTCTAAGTTTGACCTGTATCCTAACCCTGCTTCTGAAGTGATTAATGCATCACTGTCATTCGAGAATAATGCAGGTACTGTTACTTACACAATTATCGATGCAACTGCACGTGTTATTACTAAAGAAACACATAATAACGTAATGCTTTCTGATAATTTCACTTATGCTACTGGCAAAATGACTCCAGGTAACTACTTCCTGGTTGCCGTTTCTAATGGCAGGCAGATGTTTAAGAAATTTACAGTTATCAGATAATTGTTTCTTATAAGATTTAGTTTGTTTAGGCTATCCAATTGGGTAGCCTAAATTTTTTCCTTTTAGGGTAGATTTCCTTTAATATTTCAGCGCCTAACAAAGTAAACTCCTATGGAATAAATATAAATAAAATGTAACATAACAAAGTGTTTGTATGCCTTTTTTGAAAAGACACTCTTTACATAAAACAGGTTATTAGCCATTAATAGGATACTGCTGAGCAGTTATTCTGGAATATTTTCGAAAAAGCAACCTTTTTCCTTTCTATTTGTCTATCTTTTCCCTGAATTCGTGATATACAAGCATCTTCAGCGGTCGCAGAGTTTTTTCTCCAATCAGTTATATTGGTGTAAAGCGCAGATCGATTGGAAGAGAATAACTCTGAGGATAGTCCGTTACGGTAATTATGTTTTCTACACTCGATCAGTTTTTCTGCAAGGTTTCTTAATTCCCGATACCAGAATTAAAGGGTATTGTCATTAGAGGGTTAACTTCCGCTCCAATCTTGGTTTAGAGTAATTCTCCTGTATCAAATAATTTTTGCTTAATCTTGGAATATTGTTTTCCTGATGTTTATTGAATCAGGCAAATAAAACTAAAATAACCTCGAATAGATTATGGCAATGAAAATTCTACACCCACATCAATGCCAAGGGTGTTTTCAATATTATTCTGCAGGAAGTGGAAGGACTGTGTAATCTGTATTTTTGTGTTTATTTCGTAGGTAACACCCTGAGTGAAAATAATACTGATGTACTTGGTGCCTTGTTGAGAATAGCCTGTATTTTGATAATTATCGCCACTATTATTAAATGGAGAAGTAAAATTGGTGTTTAAATTTGGATTGAATTGAATGCCAACCCCACAAAAAGGATGCAATCTTGTTTTTTCCGACAAAGGAAAATACTGGATAGATACCGGGATAAAGGTTTGGTTTGTTTTCCTGAAGGTCTGTGTGTTTATGTTGTTGATTCCATTATTCGGGTAACAGGATTGTATTTGGTTGTACCCTAAACCTGTTTCTGCTTTAAAGTGGCGATTGATCGTTTTATTAAAAACCACTTTTTGACTATTGAGGTAGCCTTTTGTGTGGTGTGTGGATTGCATACTCGGCATAAACATCTTTGTGCTTTTACCTGTTTGGAAACCAATGGTAATTGGTTGTTTCTTTTTATGGTTTTTTATTTTTGTTTTAGCGCTCAGGCACACAGATGCAAACACCATGCACAATAGTGTTGTTAAAGTTATTATTTTGTGTGGTGTGTGCATTGCTATACAAAATAACGCAATATTCTTAACTTTATTGTTAAGTCATTAAAAATATTTTTGTTCCACGTGGAACAAGCTGATTATGCCATAGATATTATCAATAGGATAATGCCGTCTTATATATTGGCAGGCTCTTTGTATCTTTGCCGCCATGTTTCCTGAATACGATGTTATTGTTGTTGGTGCCGGTCATGCCGGATGTGAGGCTGCCGCTGCTGCTGCCAATATGGGATCAAAAGTGTTGCTGGTTACCATGAATATGCACACCATTGCCCAAATGAGTTGCAACCCGGCTATGGGAGGCATTGCCAAAGGACAGATAGTTAGGGAGATTGATGCACTGGGCGGTTATAGCGGTATCGTGAGCGACCTGAGTACTATTCAGTTCCGGATGCTCAATAAATCAAAGGGTCCGGGAATGTGGAGTCCCAGATCTCAGAACGACCGCGAATTATTTGCTAATACCTGGCGCGAAAAACTGGAACAAACACAAAACATCGATTTTTGGCAGGATATGGTCAAAGGTTTAATTGTTTCACGTGGAACAATTAAAGGCATTGTTACCGGTATGGGCCAGGAAATCAGGTCTAAATGTGTTGTCCTTACCAACGGAACCTTCCTCAATGGCGTAATACATATCGGGGAGAAGCAATTCGGTGGAGGGAGAATAGGTGAAAAGGGAGCAACAGGTATTACCGAGCAACTTGTTGAATTAGGTTTCGATTCGGCCCGGCTTAAAACAGGAACACCCCCCAGAATAGATGGTCGTAGCCTCGATTACAGCAAAATGGAAGTTCAGAATGGTGATGATGAAGTAGTAGGGTTCTCTTATCTCCCTATTAAAAAAGTAAAACCAAAGGACCAGCGGTGCTGCTGGATCACTTATACCAGTCCCGAAGTACACGAAATTCTCAAAACAGGTTTCGAACAGTCGCCTATGTATCAGGGCAGGATAAAAGGAAGTGGGCCAAGGTATTGCCCAAGTATCGAAGATAAAATAAACAGGTTTGCCGAAAGAGACCGTCATCAGTTGTTTGTTGAACCCGAAGGTTGGAATACCGTCGAGATATATGTCAATGGCTTCAGTACCTCTTTACCCGAAGAAGTTCAGTTCAAAGCGCTTAGAAGGGTAGCCGGATTTGAGAATTGTAAGTTCTTCCGTCCCGGATATGCCATAGAATATGACTATTTCCCGCCAACTCAGCTCAAATTCACCCTGGAAACCAAACTTATTGCCAATCTTTTCTTTGCCGGGCAGATAAACGGTACTACCGGCTATGAAGAAGCTGCATGCCAGGGACTAATGGCAGGAATTAATGCAAGCAGGAATGCAAAGGAAGAGGAGCCTTTTGTATTAAAGAGGAGCGATGCATATATTGGTGTGCTTATAGACGACCTGATCAATAAAGGGACCGATGAACCTTACCGCATGTTTACCAGCAGGGCAGAGTACCGCACATTGCTCCGCCAGGACAATGCCGACCTCCGTCTAACCCGGTTGGGATTTGATATTGGTCTGGCATCCCATGAGCGACTGACACTGGTGACTGAAAAGGAAACAAATGTTGCCCGGATTAAAAAGTTATTAACTGAGTTTACTGTAGATAGAGATATGGCTGCGGGTTTACTGGCAAGCAATAATTCACCCGATCTGAATGAAAAAATCAGGGCAACAAAGCTGTTACTAAGGCCGGGAATAGGCTTAAAAGATATGATTCTGGCTATTCCCTCACTAAATGAGGCAATTGGAGATGCTGATCCTATGGTTTTGGAGCAGGTTGAGATACAGGTAAAGTATGATGTCTATATCGAAAAGGAGCATGAATTGGTAACAAAAATGTCTGGTTTGGAAGAATTGCTGATACCAGAATCCTTTAATTATGATAAATTGTCAGCCATTTCCACCGAAGCAAGGCAAAAATTAAGTAAAATAAAGCCAAGAACCCTTGGCCAAGCCAGTCGCATTAGTGGCGTTAACCCAAGCGATGTGCAGATTTTAATGGTATTTATGGGCAGGTAGTGTGTTTTATACTACCGGGTTTCGTTACTTATTGCCCAAACAAGAATCAGGAAAATGGAGCGTGTTCAGCATATAGATAATGATGGTAAGCCAATAAAGGAGTCGGGCGTTGCCCCGGCTATTCTTCATTATTGTAAATATCAGGAACGTTGCCATGTGGAGGTGAGGAATAAACTATACGAGCTGGGTTGTAAACCATCTGAAGTTGAGCAGCATATTGCCAATCTGGTCGAAAGTGGCACACTCAATGAAGAAAGGTTTGCAAAACTATATGCCGGTGGAAAATTCAGGATGAAGCAATGGGGTAGGGAGAAAATAAAACAGCAATTGAAACTGCGCAAAATATCTGATTATTGCATCAGGAAGGGAATGGCGGAAATAGATGCTGCTGATTATGAAAAAACACTCGTAAAAATAACACATAAAAAATTATTAGAATTAAAAAGTGAACGAAATCAAATAGTTAAAAAAATGAAGCTCTATAAATTCCTGGTTCAGAAGGGATATGAAAGAGATCTCGTAATGACACTGATAAATGAGACAATGAAAAAAGCAAGCGAAAAATAGAACTTTTCAGTAATTTTGAAATTAAGAGCAATTCTTATCATAGCTTTGTATTTCTAATAGTATTGTTTATGGTGCAAAAGGTAACAGAGGGGGTTAATATAATGGTGGAAAACTTCTATCAGCCTGCCCATTCCAATCCTCTTAACTCTGAATATCTTTTTGCATACCGGATCACCATAGAAAACCTTACCGCTTTCCCCATGAAATTGCTTAGCCGCCATTGGCATATTATAGACAGCAATGGCACCCATCGCGAGGTGGAGGGCGAAGGTGTAATTGGTCAGCAACCTGTTATTGCGCCTGGCGATAGTTATCAGTATTCTTCAGCATCCAATCTTCATAGCGATATCGGGAAGATGTATGGCAGTTACCTTTTTGAAAATCTTTTTAACAAGAAGATCATAAAGGTAGCTATACCGGAATTTCTTTTGATTGCTCCGGCTAAGCTGAATTAGTTTGTTTTTATTTTCACCAGTTAGCTCACTGAATTTAAGAGAACTATAGACTGTTTGTTTATGACACCACAACAATATAATAATTTTATTGCTGCCGAATGGTTTGATGCCTTTAATGAACATGACCTCGAAAGACTATTGAGTCTGTATCATGATGATGCCAGACACTTTAGCCCCAAATTGAAAATACGACAACCACATACAAATGGCCTCGTTATTGGCAAAACCGCACTCAGGGCCTGGTGGCAGGATGCATTCGACCGCTTGCCCACACTCAAATACACACCTACTTCCTTAACCGAAAATGAACACCGTGTATTCATGGAGTATATCCGTTGCGTAAAAGATGAACCAGACATGCTTGTTGCAGAGGTGTTGGAAATAAGAAACGGGGCTATCATTGCATCAAGGGTTTATCATGGCTGATGAACTTTTGACTACATAACTACGCCAGCTTTATTTCTTTATCTTTTTGTTTCAGATAATCACTCATTTCTTTCCATGATCTGACATGTTTGGCTACTTTAGTAAGTGTGCCAAGTGATGTGACGTGTGCATCTATAGCTATTATTAATGGAGCAAGTACCTGTTCGGTAAAGTATTTTACCGCCGCGCTTTTGCGCTCATGCAGGCGTGCATATTCTGCCTGTTCAGTAAGCTGCTGTATTTCTTTATGAAAGCCTTTGGCATGACCCTCCGCCTTTATTATGGTCTTCAATATTCTGTCCTGCAGTTCCAGATTTTTTTCCTTGGGACCCGTTTTGCGTTTCATAAGTTCAGGCAGCATTTGCTCTGTATGTGCTATGATTTCTGCAAACGCAAATATTCTGAAAAGCCTTGTGGCTGCTGCTTCCCGTCTGCTGCGATCCAGCAAGTTATCCAGTTCATCATCATCATTTTCCATCTGCGCAAAGTCGCTCACCCTGCTATCAACTATTACATTGTCAATATTTAGTTTGCTGCGCAGCACTAAACCCTCCATGGTAGTACACCTGCTCAGCGCCACATATACCTGGCCGGGAGCAAACGACTGGTTAAGATCTACCACTGCCTTTTGTAACGTAAGCCCCTGGCTCTTGTGCACGGTTATAGCCCAGGCAAGCCTTAAAGGGTATTGGGTAAAGCTGCCACTTTCCTCTTCTTCAATTTCACCCTTTTGTTGGTTCAGCGTATAGCGCATATTCTTCCAGGTTTCGAGGTCCACCAGCACAGCATCTTTATCATCTTCACCGGGAAAAGAAACCCATATACCCTCAGCATCTATTTTATCTACCGTACCTATTTTACCGTTATAATATCGTCTTGGTGTTTGCAGATCATTCTTTACAAACATTACCTGCGCACCCTGTTTCAGCAGCAGCACCTCATCTGTTGGCAGGTTTTTAGGATTGAATTCATTTTTAATAGTTCCCTTAAAACTATGAACAGGAGCATTAAGTTTATCGAGCGCTTCCTGGTTAATGGTGTCTGCTATTCTGTTGTGCGTACTGAGAATAATATACCCCTTTTGTTTTTGTGGTGCCGGGTCATAAAGTGTATTGAGCTTCGCAATATCATCGTGTTCCACAAGTCCGCTCCTTATGCGGTTTAGTATATCTATAAACACCTGTTCTTTTTGCCTGTAGATCTTTTTCAGCTCTATATACAATGGTGGGTTCTGGCGAAGCACAACAGAGTCGAAAAAATAAGGACTGGCATAGTAGTTGCGCAATATTTCCCAGTCCTGTTCAGGCGCCACCGGAGGCAGTTGAAACAGATCCCCTATGAATACCATTTGTACCCCGCCAAATGGCTGATTCCAGTTCTTCCGCACATGCCTCAGCACAAGGTCCATGCTATCCAGCAAATCGGCTCGTACCATGCTCACCTCGTCTATTATAAGCAGCTCAAGTTTGCGTAGCAGTTTAAGTTTCGTTTCTCTCAGTTTCAGATTTTCCAGCAGCGAATGTTTATCCTGTGTGCCTTCTCTATGTCTTCCAAAACCGCCCGCCGTACCCGGCACAAAGGGGCCGAAGGGTAATTGAAGAAATGAATGTATTGTTTCCCCACCTGCATTAATGGCGGCTACTCCTGTAGGAGCCACAACAGCACACTGTTTGTTCACATTGCCCCTGATGTATTTCAGAAACGTAGTTTTTCCGGTTCCCGCCCTGCCTGTGAGAAAAAGATTCCGGTTGGTATCTTGTACAAATGCAACAGCCTTCTGAAAGACATAGTTTTCCGAATCAATTAATTCACCGGCTGAAGGACCTGTAGACATGTTGTAAAAATACAGAAAAACCAATGAACATATTTTTGCCCGATTCTTCCTTGGGCTGATACTAAAAGATCGAAGCCAAAGCAGCTTTATTTTTACCCGATTTTTTTCACACCAGTTAGCTGAAGTAAGCAATATTTATGGCTGCTTTTACCTCCTGAATTAATTCTTGCCTCTATAGTAAAAATTGTTGCTCTGTGATACATATATAACCGCAAAGAAACATAAGCTTTAAGATAACTAACTTCAATTTTGGATATCATAATACAGATCAAATAATTCTAATTAATATTCGCCCTTAAAGAGGTATAAATGTTATTGTTGTAGTAGCTTTACCCCCAATGTTTTATTAATCGTTTTGTAGTAAATTAGAATAGAGTAAACATGAAAATTGCAACAATAGTAGGTGCGCGTCCACAATTTGTAAAGATCGCAGTTCTTTCAAGAGCCATTAAGTTACATCCTGAAGTTACCGAGATATCGATTCATACCGGACAGCATTTCGATCAGAACATGTCTGAGATCTTTTTTGAAGAAATGGAAATTGCCAAACCTGATTATTTCCTGGGAATTAGTGGTTTAAGCCACGGAGCAATGACCGGAAGAATGATTGAAGAAGTAGAAAAACTTTTATTGGAAATAAAGCCCGACTATCTGGTGGTTTTTGGAGATACCAATAGTACGCTTGCCCCGGCAATTGCTGCGAAGAAAATAGGCGTAAAAATTGTGCATATTGAAGCTGGCGTTCGGAATTTTGATGAATTAATGCCTGAAGAAATCAACCGTTACCTTGTAGATAGAATGGCCGAGATCAATATATGTTGTACATCATTAGGCGAGGAAAATCTTAGAAAAGAGGGTTTTGGTACAGAAATGATTAATGCAGAAGTATACAATTACGGCGATGTAATGTATGATGCCACTTTATTTTATGAGAAAATATCGGATGCTAAATCCACCATACTGGATGATCTGAATTTAAGGAACAAAGAGTATGTGCTTTGTACGGTTCATAGAGAGGGCAATACAAATGACCCGAAAATGTTAACCGAAATAATTGGCGCTCTGAATAAAATAAATGAAACCATTCCGATCATTATGCCTATTCATCCGAGAACAAAGAATAAGCTCATCGATTATGGCTTAACTGCGAATTTTACATGCATTGATGCAGTGGGATACTTCGACATGATCCAACTGGTAAAGGGCTCAAAATATGTAATTACCGATTCGGGAGGAGTAGTAAGAGAAGCCTACTTTTTTAAACGTCCGAGCCTATGTTTGCTTGAAAGCCCTTTCTGGCCTGAATTGGTAAGCGCAGGGTATTGTCTTAATTCAAAAATAATGAAAGACGAGATTCTGAAAAATTTCGCTTTACTTGACACCACCAACAAAGACTTCGATACATATATTTTTGGTGATGGCCGTGCAGGTGAAAAAATAATTGATCAGATAATATATCACTACCATAATAAGGCAAACAAAAAATCTGAAAAAACCAGCATTTTACCAACCGGTTATAATATTACTGCATGATCTGTAAACAGTAATATAAATACAACAGAAGCTCAAAAAACAGAACGATTTACAATAATAATCAGGAGGCTTAAGATACAATAATGGAAACCGGATATTCACTTGTGCACATTATTACAAGTGGCGAATATAAAGCGCCATTGCTGGCAACTCAGGTGTTTGAGAGAGCCCAGATGGAAGCAACAATACAAGGTTCTGGCAAGCCCGATTCCGTGCAGGTGTGGATCATATTACCAATGCGGGAGGCTTACTTTGATAAAAATTCAAAAATCATTATCGACAAACTCAGAAGCCGTTGCCCGGATGTGCAGATAAAATTGGTAGGAGGTATAGGAAGGATTAATAACTGGCCCCGGAAGGCGCTATTAAAAAAATTCAGGAACAGCATCAAAGGAAGAGTTGTATATCATTGCAGAGGTGAATCAAGTTTATACGAAACAATATTATTGAGGAAACTTTTTCCTCAGGATAGATTCATTTTGGACATAAGGGGATATTGGCCCATGGAGAAATTCGTGGATGAGGATATTTATTTCATAAAGGACATGACTGCGGATCAAAAGGAAAGATATGGTCATTACAAAAACAGGCTTCAAAGCGCTATGGCTCTTGCCGACCGGGTATGCACCGTAAGCAGGCCACTTCGTAACTACCTGATACGGCACGATAATGCAAGTGAATCTACTGTTGTTATTCCCTGCTGTGTAAAAGAAACTATTCCCGGCGCTAACAGGGACAAAATAAGAAAGGAACTTAATCTGGAAAACAAAATTGCCTTATTATATCTGGGTGGTACCCAGAAATATCAGAACCTTGAAGAAATGGTAATACCATTCTTTAAGTCTGCAATAGCCCAATCCGATAGAGCGGTTGGTGTGTTTATCACGCAGAATAAAGGAAAGATGGAAGCCATGCTTCAGGCCGGTAATATTGATATGGACAAGGTCCGGTTATTGAGTGTATCTCAAGACCTGGTGGGCGACTATCTTAGCGCTATGGATATGGGTATTTTATTCCGTGTTCCCTCAGACCTTAAGGATTTTTATCAGCCCGTAAAATTCGGTGAATATCTAAGTGCCGGGTTACCTGTTATTCTGGAAGAAGGCACTGGTGAAATTGGCGATTATCTGGACAAGTATAAAATTGGTTTTGTTGTAAAACTGGCTGGTAAAGCCACCCGGAAAGAAATGGATACAGAAGTTGCGGAAACGCTCAGATGGTATGCTGATAACGAAAAAACCGTTGGTGCCAGGGCCAGGCAATTCGTTGATACCTTTTATACATGGAAGGCAAACATTGAAACTGAGCGCAACATGTATTTAGATGCATTAAAGGATCCGGCTAAAAATTGAGATCCGTCTTAATAGCTACAGTTTGCCCTTGGCAAAAAACACGCTGTATTTCAATCCTGAATAAATTTATAGTAACCCCATTATCTCTGCTCCTCAATTCTCCTGAACAGGATGCTTAAGATTCGGCAGCTCTTTAGCTTCTCGTTTGATGATGAATACGGCATTATCGTTCACTGTTATACCCCTGCCCCATCTGCGGGCATAGACATCGGTAAACTCAGCGCCAAAATAAACAATGAGGCTGGAATAATAGATCCACGATAGCAGCAGAATGATGGAGGCCGCGGCGCCATAGGCGCTTATGCTGCGGGCAATACCCAGATAATAGCTGATAAGAAATTTGCCGATAAGAAATAGAACACCCGTAAAGACAGCCCCCACCAGTGCATCTTTCCAATGGATGCGCGCATCCGGCAGTACTTTGAAAATGATCCAGAATATCAGCGTAACCATAAAAAACAATACCCCGATATTGGTGGCTTTAAGCATCCATGCGTTGATGTGTCCGGGAAAATTATGCAGATGACGGTAAATGAAATCAATAACCACATTCACAAGTAATGCTACAAACAGCAGTAGCCCCATGCCCAGCACTATTACAAAAGATAATAGCCGGTCTGTAATATACTTAAGCCAGCTTCTCTTTGGTATTGCCTTGATAGACCACATCCAGTTTATGGAGCTTTGCATTTCGGTGAATATTCCTGTAGCTCCAAATACCAGTATTACACCACCTGCTATGCCAAATAGTGTTGAATGATTCTGGTGGCTGATGTTTTCCAAAATCACCTGTAGTTCTTTTGCGCCGGTACTACCAATTACTCCTCCCAACTGATCGAAAAGTTCTGTTGTTACATAGGGCTTTTTATAAAAGAAACCCAGCAATGTAATAAGCACCAGCAGCAAGGGCCCTATCGAGAATAGGGTAAAGTAGGCCAGTGAGGCGCTATGCTTGGTAGCATGGTCGTCCGAGAACTCAATGCAGGTCTCAACTATTGTATCATATGCATTGCGTATCCTTAATGCCATTTCAGATCAATTAGCCTCTACGATTTATTATCCAACCGCAAAGTTAGGTATTATGAGAAAAATTGAATGCTATTTAGTCATCGTTCCTTACCATTCATACTCCCGCTCTACTACTTTCTTCATGCGGTCTATTAAAATCAGGGTGGCAGGGCAGTGAATGAGATTGTTTTTAAAGGTATCGTTGTAGGCATCAAAAGGTTTCTTGTTATGGTGCGGAAACTCAGCACAATCGGCCGGCCGAACCTCATAAATAGAACATTTGTTGTTTACCAGAAACTGGCATGGCTGTGTACTATTTACCCAGTCCTCCGAATCTGTTTCCTTTTTCAACCATTTGTCCCTGAATTCTTTGGGCTTCATATCCAGGTGGGCCGCTATCCTTTTTACATCTTTAGGTGTAAAAGTTGGTGTCATGGTTTTGCAGCAGTTGGCGCACTCCTGGCAATTCACATCCTTCCACATTTCGGCATCCAGTCGGGCTACTAATTCAGGCATATCATGTGGCACAATTTCATCCAGCTTATCCAGAAACAGGGAAAGCGAATTCTTTTTACGGGCTGCTGTAACCCTGAATTTTTTGATGTCCATAACTGATTGTAAATATAGGGTGTTTAATGTAAATGTTAAAGAGCAATTAAATCCGAAGATGCGCAAACTGGTGAATTGGTTACTTCGTACATTTAGTTTTTGTAACTAAAACCAAATATCTTTATTAAATGAAAAAAGCCATTCTCTATAAATCCTTCGTGCCATTTTTAATCCTGCTGTTTTGTTCCGTTCTGCTGGCAGGTCAGAGTTGGGCTGCACTACCTTCCAAAAAGGCAAAAGCCATTGTAGCTGCAACATCTGTTATCCCGGTTGATAACATCAAACCAGCCGAAAGCGTATCATCAGTAAAAGACCATCGCCACCTTTCTTTCTTCCGTAAACTTAAAGTGGTTCGCGAAGTAATGAAAGCAAGAAAAATGCGTGCTAATTCCGGAGATGGTACATTGGGTGTTGTTTCATTAGGTCTGGCTGGTGTTTCTCTTTTATCCTATGCTTTATTGTTATTATTGGCTGCTTCCGGTGGACTGGGTCTTTTTGCATTGTTCCTGCTAAGTTTTTTTTCTGGTGTTGCCGCTATTATTACCGGAGCAATAGGAATCGGGGAATCGAAAAACAGATCATTGGCAATAGCCGGTATGGTTATTGGTATTGTTGAGGTAAGTGCAGTCTTACTTTTTACAATCATAGCGCTATTATTAATAAGTGCATTATAATAGGCAATTACGGGCTACTATAACCCTGACTTTTTTTATAGCTAGTTTCAGATATGGGTTGTTTGATGGAAATGTCTTTTTGGAGAAAGCATTTTGGCTCACTACCATATTAGCAAGACCTAACCAATAAATGAAATACAGTACAACTACTTCACTATACCCATTTGTGCCTTATACACATTCATCCGGTCGTGATTTACCGGCACACCAAGCGATTCGTAAATGTAATCCTGGGCAGTAGTGCGCACATTCAGTTTATTGATCTTGCCATTATTTCCTGATGGATATACACGGTTGGATAAAAACACAAAAACAATTCCTGTTGCCGGATCAGCCCAGACACAAGTACCCGTAAAGCCCTGGTGTCCGAAAGCATAGCCGCTCACACGGTCGCCTGCAGGTCCGCCATCATCAATATCGGTAGCTGGTTTGTCAAAAGCTATACCACGGTGGCTGATCTTACTGCTATATGCTGTAAACAGATCCACGGTAGATGCCTTAAAATATCGTTTGCCGCCATAGCTGCCTTTATTAAGCAGCATCTGGAATATGGCAGCGACATCATGCGCCGTAGCAAAAATACCCGCATGGCCACCAACACCTCCCAGCAGGGCAGCCCCCTGATCGTGTACATAGCCCAGTAATACCTGTGTGCGGAAACTCAGTTCCAATTCGGTAGGCGCTATCTGGGTGGTATCAAATTTGTTCCGCGGATTGTAGGTGATCCTTTTCAGGCCCATAGGCTTGTAAAATTCTTCCTCCACATATTTATCAATAGGTTTGCCGGTTACCTGCTGCACCAGCGCCATCATTAAATAGAAGTCGAGATCGCTGTACAAAAACTTACCTGCATTGTCGAGGTTGCTGGCATAAACTTTATTCCACATGGTATCTATGTAATCATTGCGCAGGTATACATTACGTGCTACCGGTATCTTAAAACCCTCCTGAGGTGTGGTCCTGAATAATGCAGGTTTCAACTTGCCTTCATCATCATCAACTTCTTTATAAAAAGGTATCCATCCTTTCAAACCGGCCTGGTGCAATAATACATCCCTCACCTTAAGACCGGCTTTATTAGTTCCTTTGGCCTTGGGCAGATAATCGCCCAATGTTTTATCAAGGTCTATTTTACCCTGATCATACAGGCGCATGACACATAAAGTAGTTGAGAGTATTTTGGTACAGGAAGCCATATCATAGAGCGTGTTGGTATCTACCCTCTGCTCTTTATCATACTTCATGTATCCGAATGCCTTATCATAAAAAACCTTTCCGTCCTTTGCGGCCAGAACCCTGCATCCGGGAAAAACACCATCGGCAATATCCCGTGCTATAAACATATCCAGCCTGTCGAGGGACTTCTGGTCAATAACCCCGGCCTCTTTAGGATAAAGCGTTTTTCGGAGGTCATATACCGGTGTATTTGCCATTTCGGGTAGCCTGGAGGGCAGCGGGCAAACACTCTTACCGTTGATACAGGCAGTAACGGGGAGTTTGCCTTTGGGTTTGATTTTTTTGAGCAGAATATCTGCAACTGTACGTTCAGTTATTGTATCATCTTCATAACCCACCATTACCGAATTACTTCCGCAAAAATACTGCATGGCATAGGCATTGCCCATTAAAACCACCATTACATTATTGCGGCAACCGGCATACTGAAGAAATGCAACGCACTCATTGCTTAGACCATAATTGTTACCTGGTGTGAAATTGAGATTATGAACCGCAACAATTACCGCATCATATTTTGCAAGACTTTCGAGTACTTTCTGCGCGCTGTCGAGCGTAGAGTTTTTTACCAGCCACTGAGGGGTAATGTTGTTGAATTTATCATCAAGAGCCTCATAAAGAGGTGTAGATCCTGTGGCATTAATTCCTACATAACCAATACGCATATTCTCATTGATCTTCCTCATTACCTGATTATCATCTTTCACCAGCGTAACCGCAGCCTTTGCAACCTGGTTGCGCAGCGCATCAACATTCTGGTTAAGGTCATTGGTCAGGTTTTTGGTATTAATATCCTTCCATGTAGTCAGGCCGGCATCATATTTGGCGGCAAGAATTCGCTTCACACTTTGTTCCAGTTGATTAGCCGGTACAAGATTACTGTCGATAGCATTTTTTATCCTGGTAATAGCCACAGGCACATCCTGCGACATGAGCAGGATATCGTTGCCGGCCATAAATGCTCTCAATTCAGCCTCACCATTCGGGAAATATTTGGTTACGGCCTGCATATTCAGTGCATCGGTAATGATGATGCCATTAAACCCCAGCTTATTTCTCAGAAGTTGATTTACCGCGTTTTTTGACAGCGTAGCAGAGACATGGCTTGCAGTATCAAGGGCCGGTATATCAAGATGGGCAATCATAATACTCTTCACGCCACCGGCAATCAATTGCTTAAAAGGGTAGAGTTCAAGAGAATCAAGCTGAGCCAGTGACCTGGGAATAACAGGGAGGTCATTGTGAGAATCCACATTAGTATCGCCATGGCCAGGGAAGTGTTTGGCGCAGGCAATTACCCCATTGTACTGAAGGGCATGCATAAATGCCAGGCCAAGTTTAGCCACCCAGGTTTTATCCTCCCCGAATGAACGCGAGTTAATGACCGGGTTGAGTGCATTGTTATTAACATCTACATCAGGTGCAAAGTCAATGTTTACAGAAAGACGTTTACACTGCGCTGCAATAGTTGCACCTATACGATAGGCAATAGCAGTATCACGGGTTGCGCCTATCATCATTTGCCGAGGCAATGGTTTCACACTGTCCAGGCGCATTCCCAGGCCCCATTCGGCATCCATAGATATAAACAATGGTGTCTGGGCAAGATGCTGCAGCCTGTTGGTCATATCGGCCTGGCGCACAGGCCCGCCCTGAGAAAAAATGATACCCCCGACCTGGTGGGCAGAAATCAATTTAGCGACCTGCTCTTCGTTATAATTTTTACCACCCGAATAAGCCTGTACTATAAACATCTGGCCAATGCGTTCTTCAGGAGTTAGCGCATTATACACACTGTCTATCCACTTATTTTTAGCGCCATTTGGGTCAGCCTGTTTTCCCCTGGGTTTTTGAGCCATGACATTGAAAACCAAAAAAACCAGGGCAAAAGCGGGCAAAAAGGCAGCGCGGAATAAACTCATAAAACAAAAATAATCTTATTTGGAATAAATTCTGACCTGCTTTTACCGGGCATCAAAATCAATCACAACCTTTTCGGTTCTGGGGTGGCTCTGGCAGGTGAGTACATATCCATCCTGCACCTCATGTTCATCCAGTGCATAATTCACCTCCATTTCTACTTCTCCCTCCAGTACTTTGGCGCGGCAGGTACAGCATACACCACCTTTGCAGGCATAGGGCAGATCGGCGCCACTCTTAAGCGCAGCATCGAGAATACTTACACCGTTGAAAGGCACATCCATCTCGAAAGTGACACCATCGAGAGTAATGCTGACCTTGCTCTTGTGTTCGGTATCTTCCTTATGGCCGGATACCCATTTTTCATGGCTTTCCTTAGGCTGATCGGGTGAAGTGAACAACTCAATATGAACATTGCCGGATGGCATGCCGAGGTCTATCAGTTGCTGCCTTACAGAGAGTATCATTTCTTCAGGGCCACATATAAATGCCTCGTCTGTGTTCTTCAGGTCTACCAGCGATTGGCAAAACTCAGCACATTTAGCCGCATTTATGCGACCATTGAAAAGAGGAATATCCATATACTCACGGCTGATGATATGGTAAAGCCGGAGCCGGAGCATGTATTTGTTTTTCAACGCTTCCAATTCTTCCCTGAATATTATGCTGTTCTTCGAGCGGTTGCCATAGATGAGCGTAAAGCAACTTTCGTTATCACCTTCTAGTACCGATTTAATAATGCTCATAATCGGCGTAATCCCGCTACCGGCAACAAATGCCAGGTATTCCTTGCGTTTAGAATCTCGGTTCTTAATAGTGAAATTGCCGGTGGGTGGCATAACATCCAGCACATCTCCTGCTTTCAGCGCCTCATTGGCATAAGTGGAGAACCGTCCGTTATCCACTTTTTTAATAGCCACCCTCAGTTCTCCATCATTCTGGCCCGAACAAATAGAATAAGACCGGCGCACTTCCTCATTGCCAATTTTGTGACGGAAAGTAACATACTGGCCCGGAATAAATTTGAATTTATCGGCAAGGTCATCAGGAACGTTTAACGCTACTGATACGCAATCGGCCGTTTCCGGGCGAACATCCTTTACTTTAAGCGGGTAGAATTTGAGCAGAGACATAAAAGTGTGCAAATATAGTAAAAACACTAAACCCCGAATGAGCCAATTACTATTGTATTGATTCAACTATCTTGAGAATCTAATATACATAAATGTGATCAGATTTGGAAAAACAGGTTGCTTAAAGGCTGAAATATAGCACCGACTAACCCAGCATGTTCTCCAACTCTTCCTTTTTCAGCATTACAAATACCTTTTTGCCATCAGGAGTATATTCAGGTTGTGAACAGGCAAAGAGCTCATCTATCAGTGCCTGCTGTCCTTCAGGTTGCATAATGGCATGCTTGTTGCGGGAGAGTCGGCGAGCCATATGGGCAAGCAATTGTTCGGTGCGTTTATTAACTACATCCGGCGATTCATGCTTGAGGTGTTCTACAACTTCATCGAGTACATATTTTTCTTCGCCGGGTAGTAAACCAGATGGTATACCCTGCACTACAAAAGTATTTTTGCCGAATGGGGCAATGTCAAATCCTATTCTGGCGAGATCGGCAAGCACTTCGTTGAGTAATAAAGAATCCTGCGGTGAAAGCTCGTAGGATATGGGGAAGAGTACCTGCTGGGAGGGTGTGTTCTGACTATTCCATTCCTCCAAAAGCCTTTCGAACCAGATACGCTCCTGTGCACGCCGGATGTGTATGAGCATCATGCCCGATTTTACGGTGGTTGCCAGCAATGAGCCATGAAGTAACATCATATTGCTGCTGCCCTTACCATCAGTTTCTGCCCCGGTATTCAGTCTGCCCGATTGGGAAGGCATTATAACAGGGTCTGTATTTTCCTCCTCCGGCTGGCTGTTGGTGGCTATATGAACACTCGCAGGCGCCTGGGCTATTTCGTATAGTTCTTTCCATTGCTTCAGGCTGTCTTTACGCTCAATAAAGTGCGCCTGATCTTTGCCGGAGAAAGTATTGTACAAATATCCTTTTTCGGTTTCCTCACGTTGTTTATTGGTATAGGGCAACTGCACCGATGGCAATTGCTGAATCTCGGGATTGAGTGTGAAATCGAGAGAGGGTGCAATATTGTAGCGGGCCAATGAGTGCTTTATAGCCGCCATAAGATAGGAATACATGAGCCGGTCATCTTCAAATTTTACTTCCTGCTTGGTGGGGTGCACGTTTACGTCCACCCTCGATGGGTCTACATCCATAAAAAGGACATAAAAGGGAAAGCTTTCTTTTTCGAGCAGGCCATCGTATGCCTGTACTACGGCATGGTGCAGGTAATGATTGCGGATAAAACGGCCATTGATAAAGAAAAACTGCATGCCTCTGGTGCGTGTAGCAGCTTCGGGCTTGCCTATAAAACCATAAATATTGAGCAGGTCGGTGTTCTCCTCAACCGGAACCAGGTTTTTCTGGTAACTGTTGCCCAGCAGCCCGACTATGCGGGCCTTTAAGTTGCCGGGCTCAAGGTGAAACTGTTCTGTACCATTGTTCCAGAACCGGAAACCGACAGCAGGGTATGCCAGCGCTACACGGGTAAACTCATCAAGGATATGTCTTAGCTCGGTAGTAGTGCTTTTGAGGAAATGACGACGGGCCGGCACATTATAAAACAGGTTTTTGACGCTGATATTGGTGCCCGGATTAACGGCGCAAGGCTCCTGCAGCTTAACCTCGGTACCCTCAATCAGGATGCGGCTGCCGGCATCATTGGTTGCCTGGCGGGTTTTCAGTTCTACCTGGGTTACAGCGGCAATAGAGGCCAGCGCCTCGCCCCTGAAGCCCATGGTGCGAATAGTAAACAGGTCTTCTATACTTTTTATCTTGGATGTGGCGTGGCGCTCAAAACTCATGCGGGCATCGGTGGGGCTCATGCCCTTGCCGTTATCAATAACCTGAATGAGTTCTTTACCTGCATCCTTAATCACCAGTTGTATCTCGGTTGCTCCTGCATCTACAGCATTTTCAAGCAATTCCTTAACGGCTGAGGCCGGGCGCTGAATAACCTCCCCAGCGGCTATCTGGTTTGCAATATGATCTGATAGTAATTGGATTACGTCGGACACCGGTTTGTTTTTTTTGTAAAGATAAGGCGAACAGTCAATCAGGCGCATATTTCAGGCTTCCTGCATCTGCTTCATTATTGGGGTTCAATAAAAATGTGAATATTTAATAATCAATGCCAAGATCTTTATTATACATACCAGCCTCCATCATTCCTTCAAAAATCAAGAATCCCTTCACCGGATCATAAAATTTCACATTGGTTACTTCCACACCTGGTAAAAGTGGTTTAATATCCGTCTCAATATTCTTGACTTTTTTATGTCTGGGGTTTTCTATAATCGCATGGCCCGCATCAAGCAAAAATGCGCCAATGCCTTTCTGCATAAGATACTGCAGATGATTATGGTATTCCTGGCGCAAACCCGGATAAAGTTCAATTATATAGTTCTTTGCCGTGTCCAGCCCCGATGAAGTTCCAAATGTAGTATCACCAGCTTCAAGCAATAATTCCAGTGCCCGGTTGATGTCTTTGATGGTAAATGAAAGGGTATATCCCTGAAATACTACATGCACCTGGGGCGTTACCCACAGATTTTTCATTTGTATGGTACGCTGTGCAAATGAAGAAAAAGTCAAAGCAAATGCTGATAAAAGCAGCGATATATATTTCATCCTGCCAATTTTAATAGTCTAAAGTACAGAAATCAACTAAATTTAACCCAAAAATCTGTACAGATGAAAAGCTTTGCCAGCGATAATTATGCCGGAGTACTGCCTGAAATTATGGAAGCCTTGAATATGGCCAATGGTGATCACATGCGTTCTTACGGCGCTGATCCGGTTACCAGCCGTACTATTGGTTTGTTTCGCGGGGTTTTTGGGCCCGATGTAGATGTGTATTTTGTTTTTAATGGCACTGGAGCAAATATACTCAGCATCAGCAGCGCTACTCATTCCTACAATGCTGTTTTATGTGCCGATACCAGCCATATATATAATGATGAATCTTCGGCTCCTGAAACTTTTACAGGATGCAGGTTTTTCCCATTAAAAGCCAATAACAATGGTAAGCTCGATCTGGATACCATAAAAGAACGACTGATCAGGAAGGGAGATGTGCATTATCCGCAAACAGCTATGCTGTCCATAACCCAGGCCACCGAATATGGCACAGTATACACACCCGAAGAAATTAGAGCTATTGCCGACCTGGCGCACGAGCATGGACTTTACCTGCATATGGATGGCTCAAGGTTTTTCAATGCTGCTGCTTCATTAGGTTGTTCGCTAAGTGATATAAGTACAAATGCCGGTGTAGATATATTGTCACTTGGCGGCACGAAAGCAGGTATGATGTTTGGCGAGGCTGTTGTGGTTTTCAATAAAGAACTTTCGAAATACATTGCCTATAAACACAAACAGGTGATACAACTGGCATCCAAAACCCGTTTTATTGCTGCCCAGTTTGAAGCCATGCTGCAAAACGACAATTGGCGGATACCCGCTGCTCATGCCAACAAAATGGCTGGATTGCTTAGCAAAGCGCTTTCAGGTAATCTAAAAGTTACTATTACCAAACCGGTTCAGGCAAATGCCGTATTTGCTGAGATACCGCGCAACTGGTATGAGCCACTGCAGGAGCATTTCCCGTTTTATGTTTGGAAAGACAGCACTCATGAGGTTCGGCTTATGTGCGCCTGGGATACAAAAGAAGAAGATATTCAAAAATTTGCTGAGGCTATAAACCGCCTGTAATCACATAGACTATTTGCGATAATCCTGAAGAAGCCCTGATCAGGCTTCTTCAGGATCTATATCTTTAAATAATTCAGTAAGGTCAATTTCAATACCGGGTAAAACAGTTGAGGTAACTATGTCTCCTGGCATTTTAACCGGGGATAACTGAAATTTCCCATCATGCAGTGTGTAGATGATGAACGTCTGGTTTTGAGGACTCACAACCCAATATTCCTTTACACCAGACTCTTCATATACCTCATACTTATTCCTGAGCTCTTTGGTACTGTTACCAGGACTTAATACTTCAACTACCAAATCCGGTGCTCCGATGCAACCCCTCTTATCTATTTTGGTAAGATCACAAACCACACAAATATCCGGTTGCAATACGGTGATAATATCTTCATCATTTTTTGATTTGCGAATAAGGCGCACATCAATAGGTGCGAAATAAACTTTACACTGCTTTTTGCGAAGAAAATTCTTAAGAATGTTAAAGATATTTCCGGCTAACTCCTGATGGTATGGATTTGGAGCAGGGCTCATCTTAAATATTTTGCCTTTGATCAATTCCACACGTTCATCAAAACGCCATTTATAATAATCAGCGTAAGTATACAGCTTATTCAAATCAAGATCTGCCAATTGCATATATTCATCGTTTTATCAAAAATACGAAATTAGGAAGCAAAAAACAGCTATTTGGATTCACCAACTGGGCTGGGTGCTGGTTGTTTTACCTCAGTTTTGGGAACCAGGAAGTAGTTTTTTATGAGGGCATAGCTCACGGGTAAAATTAGTATAAGCGTAAAGACAATAATGATCAATAAACTCTTCTTCTTTGTACTATCCACTTTTGTTTTTTGAGCAAATTTAATTGTTTTGTTCTAATCGGGATACTATTCCCTGGCTGGTTGGTTCAGCAGATTAATAACACCTTCCTTCTGCAATATCCTGTAGCCAATCCGGTCGTTCGATATACCCTGCTCCAGCTTGTAGGTAAATTCATAGCCGCCTTCATCCGACAAATTGGTTACAAAGCATTTAAAAATGATCTCCTTATTATCACTGAATTGTTGTGCAACTTCATACAGATGGGTAGATAAAACCATGAGGTGATTGGGGTGTTGCAGTAATCCATCCAGAACCGCCTTGGTGCATTCATATGCATCATGCACATTGGTTCCTTTAAACAACTCATCCATAAG
Organism: uncultured Bacteroidota bacterium; assembly: GCA_903903635.1. Taxonomy (GTDB): domain Bacteria; phylum Bacteroidota; class Bacteroidia; order Chitinophagales; family Chitinophagaceae; genus Nemorincola. Next base: position 8,245 of record CAIUZK010000142.1, on the reverse strand, counting down.
CACCAAATGCGGCTGATGCTGCAATAATTTTTCTGCAGTTTGTTTCATTCGTTGCACTTCTGCAAAAAAGTAACTTTCACCTCTCAGAATATTATCTTCCACCTGCATGTTGGTAATAACCCCCTGCAGAAAACTAATGTGCATTTTTGTCGCCGGCACTCCCATGCCAAGGTGTGCAAGTAGTGCCCCTACACCCATAGAGCGCATAAAAGTTGTTTTGCCCGACATATTGGCCCCGGTAAGCAATAAGAAATTGCGCTTATTCACGCAATTAATATCATAAGCTACCGGACCTTGTATGAGCGGATGATACAACCCTTCAGCCTGGTACCACACTGGTAGTGCAGGCTCCAGCACAGGAAAGATCCATTTATGTTCATTCGTTGCCAATGCCATCGATCGCCAGGCATCCAGCCGGGCATAACTTAGTATTAGCCGGTACACCATATGCTTCAGCTCCCGCCTTGCCTTATAGTTCAATTGCACCAACTCATTATACCTTGTATTTTTGGTGATGCCCATTATCGGGGCTACAAGACGGTGTTCCAATTCAGATTGAATCAGGCTAAGTTCTCTTATTAGTAAAGTTGGCACACCCTCCATCTCATTAATAGCTGCGAGTTCTTTACAGCCTTTAAAAAGATCGCATAAATGAGAAAGCGAGAACTGTGTAAAGAAATACTCCTGTTTATTAAAGATTTTTTGAAGGAAGGAACTTACTGCTAAGGAAATACCTGATGGCGGTGTGGATATATGATCTGCAGATTCAAAATACTTATCCAGCATCACCAGGGTTCCGTTCAGTATTATCTTGGGCCAGAGATCATGATGACTGGCCCAGAATTTTACAGTATCCTGAACTTCCCTTAGCGCCTCAATATTATCAGGTGGGTGGTTTATGTGCTTTCGGAGCATATCTCTGCCTGCCTGCGTAACGGTTCGGTCTACAAGATCAAATACACCTCCGCTCCCTTCTGATGTGAAGATAGAAAGGTCTTTCAGTGTGGTCTTGTCGTTACGCATGTTTTTATTAAAGGAAGTATTTTATGCTAGAATTCCGTAGTTAAATTTACCTTCTTGATGCTGCAATGAAAACTGATATTTTATTGTTCGGAGTATTATTCAGGCTACTCAAAAAAACGTACATAATTATCTGTCAAATTGCAACCTTTTCCCTCTTACTCCTTCATTCACTTTACCATCCTCATATACTATCTCACCATTTACAAATGTGTAACTTACAGAGGCTGGAAATTCATGTCCTTCAAATGGCGACCAGCTACATTTATACAATATGTTTTCCTTGCTTACTGTAATACCTGTATTCATATTCACCAATACCAGGTCGGCCCAGTAACCCTCTCTTATGTATCCTCTTTTGGCTATCTGGAAACACTGGGCCGGTGCATGGCACATTTTTTCTACCACCTTTTCTATCGTTAGCCTGCCTTCTTTCACATACTGCAACATAAGCAATAATGAATGCTGAACTAATGGTACACCGGATGGCGCCTTCTGGTAGGGCTGCTGCTTTTCTTCCCAGGTATGCGGGGCATGATCGGTGGCAATAATATCCAGGCGGTCATCAAGCAGGGCCTCCCACAATGCGGCTTTATTTTCAGCAGCTTTTATGGCAGGGTTGCATTTTATGAGGTTACCATACCTCCCATAATCATCGGCAGTAAAATGCAGGTGATGTACGCATACTTCAGTGGTTATTCTCTTATCAACCAGCGGGATCATATTAGTGAACAATTCTAACTCCATCGCTGTAGATATGTGTAGTATATGCAACCGGCTGTTATACTTTTTTGCCAACTGAATAGCCGAATAAGAACTTTTGAAACAGGCTTCTGCATTTCTTATCAGCGGATGAAAAGATGCGTTGTCGGCATCGGCATATTTTAGCTTATTGGCATTAATTATGTTCTCATCCTCGCAATGGGTAGCAATAAGTAATTCCGATTCAGCAAATATTTTAGAGAGCGTATTGTAGTTGTCTACCAGCATATCGCCTGTACTGCTCCCCATGAATATCTTTACACCACACACATCTTTTCTCTTATCGTTGGTGCGCAATACTTCATCGGCATTGTTATTAGACACGCCCATGAAAAAAGAATAGTTGGCAACTGAGGTTGCAGCCGCAATATCATATTTCTTTTCAAGTAGTTCATGGGTTAATGCCGGTGGATTGGTATTGGGCATTTCCATGAATGTGGTTGTGCCACCTGCAACAGCCGCATGAGCCTCAGTGGCAATGGTGGCCTTATGTGTTAACCCCGGTTCCCTGAAATGCACCTGGTCGTCAATTACACCTGGAATGAGATACAATCCTTCCGCATTGATTTCCCGGCAATTCCCCGGATTTGTTATGTTGTCATCTATCCGGTCTATGATTCCATCCTTTATCAGCACATCTTTAATTACCGGTTTGCCTTCATTTACAATGGTGGCATTTTTTATTACTATCGAAAACATATTGCTATATTCGTTCCTGTTTAGTGAAGTATCTTTGCGAACACGGCAAATTTACCACCAGAACATTTGAAAAACTTACTTTATGCACAAAAAAGCTTACCTGCTAGCAGCTATTTTTTTTAGCTCGGCATCAGTATTTGCCCAAACCACATTTCTCCCACTTGGTTCTGAAGACCAGAATTTACTGGATAGATTGGAAACCCGCACCGGCAGGCTTTGTGATACTCTTGCATGCGGAGATAAACCTGAATCAAGGAGAAATGCGGTAAACTTTCTCGAATATATTAAGTCGAAAAATAAGATTGACGCTACGCTTAACCCTTCAAAAGGGCCCGATGTCGGAGCTACAAATACGCAATCCGAACTGAGTAAAATAGATGTGTATAACCTGAAACAAATGATCTCCGAAAGCGGGGAGTGGGCTCCTAAAGATGAAGAAACATTTGATTCTAAAAGAGCGTGGTTCAATCTCTTTTATCAGAAACAGCATAATTTAATTCACGTTAAGACCAACGATTTTATGCTGGACAAGAATTTTTTTCTTGTAATCAATCCTGTATTAAGCGGTGTAGCCATGTATCAGCGCAATACACCAACTCCTGCCGGCTCGGTAAAAAGCAGCCTGTTTTACTCAGGCCGTGGCGCCGAACTCAGAGGCTGGATATCTAAAAAAGTAGGTTTTTATACCTTAATAACCGATAACCAGGAACAATTCCCCTATTTCGTCACCAACTGGATTAATAAAGACAATCAACACAAAGCTGTACCTGGTGTAGACTATTTCCTGACTCCCAGTAAAGGCAATTATGACTATATGCAAGCCAGCGGTTATGTCAACTTTGATGCCGTAAAAGATCACCTCAATATTACTTTCGGAAATGGCAAGCATTTTCTGGGCGATGGCTTTACCAGCCTTTTCCTCACCGATAATTCATCAAATATGCCCTTCCTGCAGGTTCAGGCCCGTATCTGGAAGATGAATTATGAATGCCTTTACCTTGAACTTACTCCCCAGTTTAACCAGGCCGCCGGTGACCAGATATTAACAAAGAAGTACAGTACCATACACTACCTGAATATTAATCCGAATAAATGGCTAAGCCTGGGATTTTTCGAAGCTGAAGTCTTCGACAGACCCAATATCTACGAGATATCTTACCTAAATCCATTAATATTCTCTACAGCCATTAACAGGTTTAATGGAGCCGGTGATAAATCCTTGCTGGGCATGAACGGAAAAATCCTGGCTGCTAAGCATCTGCAATTTTACGGACAGCTCGTATTGAATGAGTTTCGATACAAAGAATTGATCAGCAGCAAAAAATGGTACGGTAACAAATGGGGGGTGCAGGCAGGGGCTAAATATTTTGATGCATTTACCGTAAAAAATCTCGATCTGCAGGCCGAACTGGATGTTGTAAGGCCATATACCTATGCGGCTCAGGATACACTGGCTAATTACACCAATTATAACCAGCCATTAGCCGACCCACTGGGTGCAGGATTCATTAAAGTCATAGGCCAATTGCGCTACCAGCCAGCAAAAAATGTTTATGTATCCCTGAAAGGAACCTACTATATGCAGGGAGTGGATACGGGCAGCAGCAATTTCGGAAATAATATCCTTAACTCCTACCTTACAGCCGACCACATCTATGGTGTGTCAATTATTAATGGGCCTAAAAGCACCTGTGAGATCATTAACCTGAATATTGCATATCAATTGCGCCGTAATCTGTTTATTGATATCGGGGGCACCTACCGCAAATATGTCAACACAGCAGGTATTTATAACTCCGATTATGCCACAACCGGGCCACAATATGGCCCACTCACAACCAACTATGTCTATTTTGGGGTTCGCCTGAATTGTGCCCGCAGGGACTACGACTTCTTTTAGAGCATAGTTTTTGTCAGGCCAGCGTTTTTTATATTTAAAAGACAAATTTGTCTGCTGAAAATTTCGCGAAATATCAAACAACTTCCAGTATCTGGTTCCCAAAACCAAATATTTTATTAATTTTAAGCCTATGAAGTATAAAATAATTAAAATAGCTGCGCTTCTGGCTATTCTTGTTCAACTAAGCAGTTGTTATACCGAAGTAAAAACAGATAACAGAAGGCCCGATCACCGCCATTATCAGCGTGCTGGCAGATATTGGTAATAATACTGTGATACAGTAATTACCTCAATGCCTTAACTGGGCTTCACTTGTTTTTGTTGGTGTTTTTCACTCAATTAAGGTAAAGTCTTCATGGCTTTCCATTCTGTCTTTGCTTAATATCCGGTATCTTTGCACCGTTTTTATTTTAAAAGTCATTGTGCAATGAATAGTACTATTAAATCAGCATTGATCTCTGTTTTTTACAAAGATGGTTTGGGACCTGTTGTAACTAAACTCCATGAACTTGGTGTAAAATTATATTCCACAGGCGGTACTCAATCTTTTATCGAGCAACTGGGTATTCCCTGTACCTCTGTGGAAAGTGTCACAGGTTATCCTTCTATTCTTGGTGGTCGGGTTAAAACGCTTCATCCAAAAGTTTTTGGTGGTATACTGGCCAGGAGGGATTTTGATGAAGATCAGAAACATGTACTCGACTACGAAATTCCTTTGTTTGATCTGGTGATCGTTGACCTCTATCCATTCGAGGAAACTGTAAAATCTACCACTGAAGAAAAATCGATCATTGAGAAAATAGATATAGGTGGCGTATCCCTCATCAGGGCTGCAGGCAAAAACTTTAAAGACGTGATGATTGTTGCATCGCGTGATCAGTACAGCAGCCTGCTTGAATTACTCATAGCACAAAATGGCGAAACATCGCTTCACGACAGAAGGCATTATGCCGCAGAAGCTTTTGCTGAATGTGCGCATTATGATGTGGCCATCGCCGATTACTTCAATAAAACAGGTAAAGAAAAACACTTCCAGCTTTCTTTTGGTAATAAGCAGTCATTGAGATACGGTGAAAACCCTCATCAGAAAGCATCCTTCTATGGTGATCTGGATGCCTTATTTGAGAAGCTGAATGGTAAAGAACTTTCTTACAATAACCTGGTGGATGTGGATGCTGCCTGCCAGATAATTTCTGAATTTTCTGGTGCCGCTTTTGCCATTATCAAGCATACCAATGTATGCGGCATTGCTGAGCGCGACAATGTAACCCATGCATGGGAAGCTGCTCTTGCCGGTGACCCTGAAAGCGCCTTTGGAGGTGTGCTGATTACCAATCAGACCATTAATGCAGACGTTGCCAAAAAAATAAATGAGCTTTTCTTTGAAATCCTCATTGCCCCTGAATTTGATGGGGATGCCCTTGAAATTCTGAAGGGTAAAAAGAACCGCATCTTATTGCAACAGAAAACAACATTTTATCCCGTTAAGGAATACAAGCGTATACTCAATGGTATTTTAGTTCAGGATGCAGATAGTCAGAATTTCACAGAGTGGAAAGAGGTAAGTTCGAGGCAAAGTAGTGCAACTGAAAAGGCTGATCTGCATTTTGCCAATATCATCTGCAAACATTTAAAATCAAATGCCATTGCTATAGTTAAAGATAAGCAACTGATAGGAAAAGGCTGCGGACAGACAAGCCGGGTAGATGCGCTTCGCCAGGCACTCGATAAATCAAAACAGTTTGGTTTTATACTGCACGGGTCCGTTATGGCATCCGATGCTTTCTTCCCGTTCGATGATTGTGTGAGTATGGCACATAAAGCTGGCATCACCGCAGTAATACATCCCGGTGGTTCAGTCCGCGACAACGACAGTATTAACTTTTGTAAAGAGCATGATATGGCTATGGTGATAACCGAACTCAGGCATTTTAAACATTGATAGGCACAAAAGAAACACAATAAAAAAACCAACTGGTTCAGTTGGTTTTTTTATGCCGCAATTATATCGGAAATTGATGGGTATGATTCAACTTTTCCACTCACTTTTTAGCAATCCTGTTACCACCAGATCCTCCGTAAGGCCATTGTTAATAACACTCTGGCGGAGTATGCCTTCTGTCCTGAATCCAAGCCGTTGCGCTACATTGGCGCTGCGCTTGTTCCGGGGCACATACCTTATTTCAATCTTGTTAAGGCCGGCTTTTCCGAACAGGAAGTCAATGAATTTTACCAGGCATTTATTTATTATTCCTTTGCCTTCATATTCCTTACTCAGCCAGTAACCAATATGGGCATTTTTTGTTTCTTTATCCCAATGGTGCATTCCTGTACCACCTATAATATGGCCGTCATAAAAAATTCCCAATGCCAGCGCTTCCTGGTTGTGCTGCTGGTCGGCCGATAATTGTATAAACTCTGCCGAATGTTCGGGTTTGGTTGTTTTATTTACCCAGGGCAACCAGGGGTGCAGGTGACTTTTGTTCTTATTTATGGCTTCAAAAAGCGCAGCAGCATCCTCCGCACTGAAAGTCCGGAGTTCTAAATTGTTATCTACTTTTATTGAGACCATTTAGATGTAAACAGATTTCAGTTGACTTTGGGTTGGGTTAACATAAATATGCTCAATAATAAAAATATGCTCAGATTATGAACAAAAGCTAAATTAACGGTTCCCCTTTAGGGGTTCAGGGGTTTTTTTACCATATCCCATATTTCGGGAATTCTTTTTATCCATGATAGCTCCCGCATTTTTGGTTTAGCCTCACCTACAGGCGATCCGAAGTAGGTCTTGCCGCCTTCTATGCTGGCAGGTACGCCACTTTGCGCCAATACCACTGCGCCCTTACCAATGGTAAGGTCTTTGCTCACACCTACTTGTCCCCATAATATCACTTCGTCTTCAATTATTGCCTTACCACCTATACCTACCTGGGCTGCAAACAGACAGTTTTTGCCTATAACAGCGCCATGACCAATGTGTATATGGTTATCTAGTTTTGTACCCTTTCCAACTATGGTATCGCCACTCACTCCCTTATCGATGCTTGTGCCCGCGCCTATCTCCACATCATCTTCAATTATCACCCTGCCGCAACTTACCATTTTATCATATTGTACTTCACGGTCTTTACGACGTTTAAAATAAAAGGCATCAGCGCCCAAAACACAGCCGGCATGTATGATCACGTTATTGCCTATTACGCTATGGTCGTAGATCGTCACATTAGGATGTATCAGGCAATTGGTGCCAATGGTTACATGATTGCCCACGAAAACTCCGGGCTGTATATGCGTACCTTCGCCTATTACTGCCGAGTCGCTTATCATTTTGCTGGCCGGTTCAAATGGCCTGAAATGGTTGATGATTTTTACATACGCAGTAAAGGGGTCGCTGGTTACCAATAACGTCTTGCCTTCCGGACAGTCCACCTCTTTGTTAATGATGATCACCGTAGCGGCTGAGTTCAGACATTTGCTGTAGTATTTTTCAAAGTCAACAAAAGAGATATCGCCATGAGTTACTTTATGTATCTCATTTATACCTGTTGCCATTTGTACGGCATTACCTGATAATTGTGCTCCGGTGAATTCAGCAAGCCATTTTACAGAAACAGGTTTATCAAATTGCATAAGTTTAGATTTTGGTGCAAAAATACAAATTTGAAGGGGTGCATTGTAAAAAATCGTACAAATACCATCTTTAAGTTAATTTCGAAGGGTATTAAGGAACGTTGATGAAATAAGTTCCACCATATTGCGAAGTTATATTTCTTTTTTATGAGGCGTAAAATCTGCGAATAATGAATTATTTTAAGACTTTTACAACGAAATAAAAATGGGATAGAACGAGTAAGATGGTGG
>CAIUZK010000141.1 GCA_903903635.1 uncultured Bacteroidota bacterium | reverse complement strand
CTTCTGCGTAAGAGTGAGCTTTTTAATGCTGTAAATAAGAAAACAAGCCAAACGCTATCGCTGAGAAATACGAATGTACTTGTAAATCACAAGCATTACCGGTATATAAAAACGCTATGGATTGAATTGGATAAAACAACGCCCGAAAAAAACGAGAAGGAAAAAATACAGTCTGAGCAGAGTATTTTTGAAGGGGTACTGGCTTACGCTGTTTCGTTGGTTGCCTATAGCTTACAAGACTATTTAGGGTATGAACTTATTGGTCGGTATAAGTCATTTTCAGGGACGCACTTGTTTTATCCTAGTTTACATTTCAATGTTGATGCGAACGGTATTATTAATATAGCTTTAGGTCAGCAGAGACTTAGGTTGATTGTGATTGGTAATAAGCCACAGGAACCTGATGTGGTTTCAAAAATTTTAGCTCAACAAAATTCGTATCTAGTCCATGATTTTGATTTTTTGAGTTAAGATATTTTGGTTTTGAAATGCAAACATACTGTTTTATTTGATGTGTTTGGATTTTCTTTCAGTTAGATTTTGAAATTTCTTATTTTAAGCGCAATAATGAATATGATTGGCGAATATATTTAGGCGGAATTTACTATTTCAAATGTCCCATTGCCAGCCATTCTATATTCAAAACGGTTTTTTTTTGATTGTAAATCAACAATAAATACATTCAGTATTTCACTATAAAATTAAGTTAAATTATAGCGCTATAATAAAATACAATTATGTCCTTAATTATTTTGTTTAACTTTGTTTGAAAATAATTAAACAAAATGAAGCCATACCAAATTAACGAACTGGAGCGCCTTACCGGAATCAAGGCACATACCATACGCATTTGGGAGAAAAGATATGGCTTGATCACTCCATTGCGCACCTCCACAAACAGGCGCTACTATAGCGATGATGAGGTACGCAAATTGCTGAATGTATCTACACTTTTATCTAAAGGCCATAAGATATCGAAGATTGCATGTTTAACGGAAATAGAATTCACTAATGAACTGTTGGCAGAAAACAGTTTGCTTAAGTCCAACAACAGTTATGAAGGCTTAATCAATGACCTGCTTAAAAGCATGCTGAATTTTGATGAGCAATCGCTGGAATCAATTTTTCAGTTATCGGTAACCAGGCATGGTTTTTATAATACTATGCTCCATGTAGTATATCCGTTTTTGAATAAGGTAGGTATGTTATGGCGCATTGATGAAGCCGAAACAGCTCAGGAACATTTTGCTACTGCAGTAATAAGAAGGAAACTACAAGCAGCTACCGAAGCTCTGCCAAAAGCTATAAATAAAGGAAATAAATTTTTGCTTTTTCTGCCCGAAGGTGAATGGCATGATACCGGGTTATTATTTGCCGATTATGTTATCAGGTCTAAGCAACATGAGTCGGTATATCTTGGTCAGAATCTGAACCAGGAAAGCCTATTAAAAGTATTGCAGGTAGTGAAACCAGATTATTTATTACTCTTCTATATCACAGCAAGGCCTATTGAGGAGATTCGCAAGCAACTTCTTTTGTTTGCCGGGCATAACGAAATAACTGTGCTTGTGACTGGTACTCCATCGTTGATCAGTAATCTGGATTTAGGAGTGTCTAATGTTGTTTGTTTAAGTAGTGTAAATGATTTGTTTGATTATCTGTAGATAGGAGGTTGGTGATTTTGCTGCATTTGGAAAAAAATAAAAAAAGGGATTGAAAAATATATCGGTAATAGGATCTGGATTTTCGGGGCTATCTGCTGCCTGCTTTCTGGCAAAGGAGGGGCACAAGGTCTCTGTATTTGAAAAGAACCAAACAACAGGAGGCCGTGCGAGAGCGTATACTGAGCAGGGGTTTATGTTTGATATGGGGCCTAGTTGGTATTGGATGCCGGATATATTCGAAAATTTCTTTGCCCAATTTGGTAAGCATCCTTCTGATTATTACAAACTGGTACAGCTGGACCCCGGATTTCAGGTCATATTTGGCAAGGATGATGTATTGAAGGTTCCTGCTGGGTTGGAAGATATTTATGAGCTTTTTGAGCAAACTGAAAAGGGGAGTGCCATAAAGCTAAAGGAGTTCCTGGCTGAAGGTGCATTCAAGTATAGAGTGGGCATGCAGCAACTGGTATACAAGCCGGCTTTTTCTTGGCTGGAGTTTGCCAGCAAAGAAGTAATAGGCGGTGCCACAAGGTTGCATATGTTTACCTCCATGCGTAGTTATGTGCGCAGATTTTTCAAGGATGAAAGGCTGGTGGCATTGATGGAATTCCCGGTCTTATTTCTGGGAGCCATGGCTGATAAGATACCTGCGCTCTATAGTTTAATGAACTATGCTGCATTCTCTCTGGGTACGTGGTATCCAATGGGCGGAATGGCTGAAATCACAAAGGCAATGACATCGCTGGCTGATTCATTGGGCGTGGAGATAAATACAGGTTGCGATGTGAAGACGATAAATGTACAGGCAGGCAAAGTATACAAACTGGAGACAAGCAGGGGGACATACAATTCTGAAGGACTTATAGCAACAGGCGATTACCACCACATGGAACAGCATCTGTTGCAAAAGGAATTCAGAACCTATGATGAGGTGTATTGGAACAAAAAAACAATGGCGCCTTCCTGTCTTGTCTTTTATGTGGGTGTGAATAAAAGGATAAACAAGCTGATTCATCACAACTTGTTTTTTGACGCCTCGTTTGATGATCATGCAAGGGCCATTTATAAGGATCCGCACTGGCCTGAAGATCCGTTGTTTTATGTTTGTTGCCCTTCAAAAACAGATGATTCGGTAGTGCCTGAGGGTATGGAGAATCTGTTTCTTTTGGTTCCGGTGGCTCCGGATATGGAGGATACACCTGAGATAAGAGAACGGTATTTCAATATCATTATAAAGCGCATGGAATCCTATTGTAATGAACCATTGATGCCCAATATTATTTATAAGAAGAGCTACTGTATCAATGACTTCAAAGATGATTACTATGCCTATAAAGGCAATGCCTATGGGCTTGCCAATACACTAAACCAGACTGCAGTGCTTAAACCATCACTGCGCAACAAGAAAGTAAAAAACATGTTATATGCCGGACAGCTTACTGTGCCCGGTCCCGGGGTGCCACCTGCGCTTATTTCCGGCCAACTGGCCGCCAGCCAATTGCTTAATTATTTAAATCAAAACCGATGAAAAAATTGTTTGATGATGTTTCTTTTGCATGCAGCAAGCTTACTACCACGGCTTATAGTACCAGCTTTTCTCTGGGTATCCGGTTCCTGGGAAAGAAGTTGCACGACCCTATTTATGCCATCTATGGATTTGTGCGTTTTGCCGATGAAATAGTCGATTCATTTCATGGCCATGATAAAGAGGTGCTATTGAATGAGTTTAAGCAGGAAACATGGAAAGCAATAGAAAAAGGGATCAGTCTTAATCCAATCCTGAATTGCTTTCAATCCGTTGTTACCAGGTATGGCATAGAGCGGGATCTGATTGATCGCTTTTTCGACAGTATGGAAGCAGACCTGAGCGTGACTGCTCATTCAAAAGCCAGTTACGATCAATATATATTGGGATCAGCCGAAGTAGTGGGGCTTATGTGCCTCAGGGTATTTACCAATAATGACAGATCTTTATTTGAGGAACTAAAGCAACCCGCCATGAAGCTTGGGTCTGCATTTCAGAAGGTGAATTTCCTGAGGGATATCAATGCCGACTATACCATACTGGGCCGGACCTATTTCCCCGGTGTAAACTTTGATACATTTACCAGCCGTGATAAAGAGCAGATCCAGGCTGATATAGAAAAGGATTTTGAAGCAGCATTAGCAGGTATCCGGAAACTACCTTTAACGTCCAGAAAAGGCGTGTATCTGGCCTACTTTTATTACCGTAAATTATTCATGCTCATTAAAAATACCCCTGCCGAGATGGTAATGAATGTGAGGATAAGAATTCCTAACTACAGAAAGATAAGCCTGATGTGCCAGTCAATGTTGCGCCACCAATTAAATATGTTATGAGATTTGTTTTCATGTTTGTCTGTCTTGTCCAGTTTGGCCATATAATGGCTAAGAGTACTGATGTAAAGAAATTAAGGCTCTTATATTGTCAGGCCAGAGAAAACAAGCAATATGCAGTGAAATTTCTTAAGGCGCTGGAAGGTAATGACGATAAATCTGACCCATTGATTTTATCTTACAGGGGTCTTGCATTGTTGTTTGAAGCAAATTTTTCATTGAATCCCTATCGTAAATTTGCCTGTTTCAATAAGGGTAAAGCCTTGCTGGAGCAAGCTGTAAAGAAAGATCCGGCAAATGCGGAAATCAGGTTTTTGCGATTTTGTGTACAGACTAACGTACCTT
>CAIUZK010000140.1 GCA_903903635.1 uncultured Bacteroidota bacterium | reverse complement strand
TCGATAGAACCCCGTGAGCCAAAAAACTGGCTTATTTTGGGTGCAACGAACATATAGCTGCTTTTATTGAGCACGGTAACTCCCGCATTGCCTCCGCCATTGTTTACATAATAGGATTCATGATCGAATAAATAATTGTATCCCTGGTAAAAGGCAATTGCACCCAGGCATGTACGGCCACCCACCTGCTTTGTATAACTAAGCCCACCTGCTAATCCAACATCATAATTGTATTTTGTAGATGCACCCGCTCCGGCAAAAACACCTATTGAGGATTGCAATTGAGCGTAGACATTATGTGCCAGTACAGACAGGAAAGCAATGATTATTATCCGTTTCATTTCCGAAAATTAAACAAAATTTTTATTTCCAACAGCTTGTTTTCTTAATAAAGCGCTAGCCCGGTATCTGTCCTCATGATATTCATGGTATAAGCTATCGAGTTTTTCGAGGCATTTATCCGCACCCAGGTTGTCACACCATTTCAATAAACCGCATGGATAATTGACACCTTTGGTCATTGCGGTTTCCAGATCGGAAGCGGTAGCAACCCCCAGATGGAGTGCATCAACAGCCTCGTTAATGAGCATTACCAATATCCGTTCGGAAATTGCTTTTCCCAGTTCCGGATCCTGATTTGGAGCTGGTAATGGTGTGCCTTCTGCATAATTGTAAAATCCTTTTCCTGATTTACGCCCTAACCAGCCAGCTTCCAACAGCCTTTTCTGGGAAAAAGAAGGCTTGTAACGAGGATCGAAGAAGAAGGATTGAAAAACGGTTTCTGTAACTATGTAGTTAACATCGTGTCCTATATAATCCATCAAGGTAAAAGGACCCATTTTGAACTTTCCGAATTCGGTCATGGCCCAATCAATTGTCGTCATATCGGCTATACCTTCTTCATAAATACGGATGGCCTCGCCATAAAAAGGACGGGCTACCCGGTTGACAATAAAGCCGGGGGTGTCTTTTGCAATAACGGGTATTTTACCCCATTTCAGCATCAGGTCTTTGGCCAATGAAATCAAAGAGGGTTCGGTTTGAATGGCCGGAATGATTTCAACGAGCGCCATTAGAGGCGCGGGATTGAAAAAATGCAACCCTAATACTCTGGCAGGCAGGCTGCAGGAAGCCGCAATAGAGGTTATGGATAATGAGGAGGTATTACTGGCGAGTATGCATTCAGGACCTACCACTTTTTCCACATCGGAAAATACCGCTTTTTTGATCTCCAGCTTTTCAACAATTGCTTCGATGATCAAGCCGCAACCTGCGAAGGCATCGCTCTTATCAGCAAACGTAAAACGGCTCAGCACTTCATCGGCCGATGGGATTTTTCCTTTTTCCTGAATTTTAATTAAAGTAGCAGATAATGATTTTCTGGCCTTATCGAGCGCCATAGTATTATTATCATACAGTATTACCGGGTGACCAGCCATGGCAGCTACCTGTGCTATTCCAGCGCCCATTGCTCCAGAGCCTATTATGCCTATTATCATAAATATAATTTAACCGCAATGGCGCGAAGCACAACGGGCATTAAACAAAGCATGTAAAGACTGAAATTTAAACGATACTTTCAATCAGTACCATTTACAAAGGGGTTAAATCTTCTTCTTTTTCAATCCCAAAATACTCCAGTCTGTTTTTTCAGCTTTTATCCTGTTTTTGAGGAGGCCAAGGCCTTCGATTTCCATTTCTACCACATCGCCATCTTCCAGCCATTGCTCTTCGTAATTGGGGTCATTCAGTTTACCGGTGCCGTTCAGTTCAAGGAAGCAACCGGTGCCCACCGTTCCGCTGCCAATGACATCACCCGGAAGTATATCTACTCCATAGGCACAGCGCTCAATGATCTCGGCAAATGTCCAGTCCATATCGCCCATATTGCCCTCACTTACCTGAATACCATTTACCGTGCAGGTCATTTTGAGGTTGTATGCATTCCCGGTATGATTTGGTTTTGCTGGTATCTTAAAGGCTTCCAGTTCATCGGGGGTTACCAGCATAGGGCCTATTACCGTGCTGAAATCTTTACCTTTTGCAGGGCCCAGGTTAAGCAGCATCTCTTCCATCTGCAGGGTGCGGGCACTCATATCGTTCATGATCATGTAGCCACCAATGTAGTTATCGGCCTCTGCAGCGGTAATATTTCTGCCTTTTTTGCATATTACAACAGATGCTTCCAGTTCGAAATCCAGCTTCTTAAAATGGTCGGGCATACAGGGTATAATACCGGGGCCCTGGATCGCATTATGATTGGTGAAATAGAATATCGGGTACTGATCGAATTCGGGTATCATGTCTACTTTACGGTTGCGGCGTGCCGCTGCTACATGCTGGCGAAAAGCGTAACCATCGCGGCATGAAGTAGGGTGAGGAACAGGCGCAAGGATCTCGGCTTCGGGATATGGCATGCCTTTCACATCAGACTTCCCTCTTTTAATAATAGATTCAATGCGCTCCATGGCGGAAAAATCGCGTTCCCAGTTCCGGAGGAGTTCATTCATTGTGGCAGGCAGGTGCGGAGCGGCCTGAGTTGTATCATACAATTTATCATTGATATAAAAAGCAAGTTGCTCTTTACCATTTTTAGAATAGGTAACCAGTTTCATTTAAAATTGTTTTGAACGTAAAAGTAATGGAATAGTTATTTAAACAATAAATCGAAGAATTATTCTTCAGCTCAGTTTTAAGTTCGTAAGAATTTTGTTTCACTATTTGTGCAATTATTTTTATTGTTTCATCTTTTATGAAATATTTACTATTATTGCATAATAATTGCAATAAAAGAATGAAAGAGAAAAATTATATTATCCTAATGGCTGACATAATCGGGAGTTCCTCATACAGTCAAAAACAACTATTTAATGACTTTAATACGCTCATTGGGGAAATAAATAAAGATTATCCAGATAGGTTTTTATCACCAATGACAATTACCTTGGGAGACGAATTTCAGAGTATTTTAAAAGATTTAAGCTCTGCCTTGACTACCATATTTGATATTGAAGAAAAGCTAATAAAAATGAATAAAAATTTCAAATTCAGATATGTTTTAGTTGAAGGAAAAATTGACACACCCATTAATCCAGAAATAGCCTATGGGATGATGGGACCTGGTTTAACAATTGCAAGAGCATTATTGAATAGTGAAAAGAAAAGTCGACATAGATTTAATATCGAAATAAACGACCTAAAGCTGAATAATGCATTAAACAATGCTTATATTGTCGCCCAAAGTTTTCTTGATCACTGGAAATGTGCAAAAGATTATCAGATTATTTCAGAATTTCTGGCTTTTAAAGATTATAAGCTGGTTGCAAATGAATTATCGAAGGATCGTTCACTGATTTGGAAACGGGCAAGAACTTTAAGAATAGAAGCTTATTTCTCAATTAAAGAATTAATACACCATCTGGGGGAGGTATCATAATGTCTAGGTCTATATTGCTTTTTTTCATTTTCCTCGTTACTGAAATAATAACAGCTTTTTTATTTGCCCTTACAGCTCAGATTTTTTACAAAAAAATAGGCTTTGATTTTAAATCCATTCTCAAAGGAATCATTGAACGGATATTTTTATTTATAGCATTGTCAAATGACTATACTCAAGTGTTGACTTTTTTTAGTGCACTTAAATTGGGTACAAGGTTGAAACATACGGAAACTAATAATGATGGAGAAAATAATTTCAACGATTATTATCTGGTCGGTAATCTCGTTTCAGTGGCCATTGCTATAGGATACGTTTATTTATTTAAGAATTTAGAACATATAGCTTTTTTAAACAGACTATTAGACTAAATACCACGTCTTGATAAACGTGCTAAAATTATGGCATCGAGTTACGAACAGATTTTTGAGAATAATAAAAAATGGGTGGCGGAAATGACCGCCAAAGATGCTGATTTCTTTGAGAAACTGGCCAGGGATCAAACCCCGGACTATCTGTATATAGGTTGCTCAGACAGCAGGGTACCGGCAAATGAGATCATGGGGCTGGAGCCGGGAGATGTATTTGTGCACAGGAATGTGGCCAACCTGGTGAATAATACAGACCTTAATGTTATGGCTGTGATCAATTTTGCAGTAAAACATCTGAATGTAAAACACATTATTGTTTGCGGGCATTATAATTGCGGAGGCGTGAAAGCTGCTATGATGCCCAAGGATATGGGTATACTCAATCCGTGGTTGCGTACTATCAGGGATGTGTATCGTATTCATGCTGAAGAGCTGGATACTATAACCGATGAACAAAAAAGATATAACCGGCTGGTAGAACTAAATGTAAAAGAGCAGGCCACTAATGTGATCAAAACTGCAAATGTGCAAAAAGGATATCAGCAAAAAGGATATCCTGTAGTGCATGGGTGGGTCTTCGACCTGCATTCGGGTATTCTGATCGACCTGAATATTAATTTCAAAGGTATCTTGAAAGATATACAAAAGATCTATGACCTGACAGGCATTGAATCTGAATTTAATGAGGATGGAGAGGATTAAGGTACTATAACCTGTAGTGCTCCAGGTTTCAAACTAAAGTTTATGCTGCTTTTGCATTCATGGGCATCTCCATCGGTTTGCATGAGTTTAAGAGATGGATGAGCAAGGGTTAATTCCTTTGTCCTGAAGTGCTCTACGTACGGACTTCCGGCAATTGTTCCATTCATGGCCCGGAGTACTATTACTCCTCCCAGAATTTTTGGAAACCTGCGGATGATAATTACATCAAGCAAGCCATCGTTGAAAATGGCCATTGGGGCTATTTTGAAGTTATAACCGAATTGCTGACCATTGGCCACAATGATCATAAAGGAGCGGCGTGAAAACTTTTTACCATCTATAGTTATCTCCCAGTTCCAGCACTTATACAACCACATATATTTTGTTACCAGCCAGCTATATACCCAGAATCCCCTTTTTTCACTTTTGGCAAACTTTTTTGCAATTAATGCATCAAATGCCACCCCTGCATTACTTACGAAAAGACGGTCGTTTGCAAAGCCGATATCTATATTTTGAATGTTCCCTTTATTGATAACCTTCAGCGCGCCTTCAACTTCCAGTGGAATCTTAAGCGTACGGGCCATGCCATTACCTGAACCTTTGGGTATAATACCTAATACTGTTTTGGAACCTAGCAGCCCCTGCGCAATATCGTTCAACGAACCATCACCACCTACAGCAACTACAGCCCAGGCACCTTGCTCAGCAGCATTCCTGGCAAGAATGATTCCATGTTTGGCATATTCCGTATTCAGAATTTCATAAGAATAGGTATTTAGGTCCAGATGGGCTTCAATGCCCTGCTTTATTTCTTTTTGCCTTTCTACACCAGATTTCGGATTGATAATAAAAACTAAGTGCTTTTTACTCATAGTACCTGTGCTTTAAGGCTGAGGTCCATACTCACTGCATGATGAATTACGGCCCCAACAGAAATAAAGTCGACACCTGTGCGGGCATAGTCAACAATATTACTCAGGTTGATACCACCGGAAGCTTCTGTCTCGAAACGGCCATTAATGAGTTTTACTGCTTCAGCTACCTGGGCTGGATTAAAATTATCCAGCATGATGCGTGCAATATTACCCACTGCCAAAACCCTCTTTACATCGTCAAGGTTGCGGGTTTCTACCTCAATAGCCAGATCCAGGTTATTTTCAACGAGGTATTTGTTGGTTTGTGCAATAGCCTTTTCTATTCCGCCACAAAAATCGATATGGTTATCTTTCAGCATCACCATATCATACAGACCCATACGGTGATTTGTTCCACCGCCAATCACCACTGCTTCTTTTTCGAAACGACGGAAAAGAGGTGTTGTTTTACGGGTATCAAGAATTTTTGTTTTATAATCTTTAATTAGCTCAGTGTACTGGTGGGTAAGCGTAGCAATACCGCTCATCCGTTGCATGCAGTTGAGCGCAAGCCTTTCTGCTTTCAATATGGTGTGCACGGTAGCATTAACCTCAAAGGCTATTTCACCATTAGTTACCTTGTCACCATCATTTTTATAGATTGTGAATTGTGCATCTGGTTCAAGGAAAAGAAATATTTGCCTTGCAAGATCAATGCCGGCCAGAATACCGTCTTCCTTGATCTTCAAAATAGCCTTGCCTCTGGCTTCGGCAGGAATACTGGCAAGCGTTGAATAGTCGCCATTTCCCACATCTTCTTTTAATGCAGCCTCAATAAATTCCCGGTAATTCAATATAGATAATTTAAATAGTTGGCAAAATTAGCAAATAAGGATTAGTTGAATGTTAAATATTTGTATTGCTTTAGGATAATTTGATGAGCATTTGCGCAAGAAATAGGTAGCATGATTAAGATTACTGAGTAGACTTGTTGAGTGTAAATGAAAGGCAAGCCTCTTCATCAGGTATCTGTCAGTTATTACCTAGTCTTTTTTAGCAACCTTGTATTTATATATCCTGTCCCAATATTTGGCATGATCGCCCTTGTGGGGGCCAAACAACACTTTTATAGTGTCTGTATTATTGCCGGCTGACATAGATATTTCAGTCTTTTCGTGGCTATCGGACCAATGCGCCATGTAGGTATAATAATCCAGTGTTTTATCAAATTTCGGTTTGCCATCTAATTGCGCCACCATGGCATGCTTTTTATCGGAAGAGTAGGTAATCGAAATGAATTTCTTCTCATTATTGATCTCAATTTCACCATCAATTTTCAGGCCCGTGGTATCGTAATTATAAACCACACTTCCCCCCTTATCGGCACTGGTGGTGATAAAATCATCCATAGTTAGTGAATGGAAAATATAGGACTGTGAAGCAGGTATAGCCTTGCCCGGAGCGACTTTATTATGTGATGTCTGGGCCAGGAGATTAAGGGGGAAAAGCAACAACAACCAAAATTTATTCATATGCTGATTTTAAAAAAATGATGCAGGGGCTTTTGTTTTTGCAGATTCCGGTACTCCCTGTAGTTATTTATGCAAAACTAACAAGAAAACCACCAAGGTATCTATGATTTTAAACATTAAAGCCTGCAGAATAAAACAATGGTATTAAGGCATCTTACGCCATAACAAACTGCCATCGCCATAACTTAGCATTCTGAAGTTATGTTGAATGGCATAATCATAAACCTTTCTCCAATTATCGCCTATAAGCGCTGCCACCAGTAATAGTAATGTACTTTGAGGCTGATGGAAATTGGTAACCAGTCCATCGATTATCCTGAAAGAATATCCGGGAGCGATTAAAATTTGCGTTCGGGTTATGATCTGGCTAAGATTACAGGTATCCATGTATTTCAATAGTGCATTCAGTGCATCGTGGCGAGGTATATAATCATTCAGTTCGTAAGGATCCCATTGCGAAACGGCGATACCAGGCCAGTCGACAGGAATTCCTTTTATGATTTTTAAGCCGATCCAGTAGAGGCTTTCGATAGTGCGCAGAGAGGTTGTGCCAACTGCCACTGTTTTGTGTTCTGCATTATTAAGCAGTGTGGAAATTGTATCCCTGTTTACATCTATCCATTCGGCATGCATATCGTGTCCGGACATGGTTTCGCTCTTAACCGGTCTGAAGGTACCCGCGCCAACATGCAGGGTCACAAACGATGTTGCAATATTTTTTTTAGCGAGCGATTGAAAGATGTTATTTGTAAAATGCAATCCTGCTGTAGGGGCGGCCACACTTCCATCATGGCGGGCATAGGTTGTCTGATAGGTTTGTTCATCAGCCACCTCGGCGTTGCGGTGCAAGTAAGGGGGCAAGGGAACTTTTCCGGCAAAATGCAGCACTTCGGCAAAAGTGAGCTCAGCATTATCCCACTCTAATTGCAGTATAAATGAAGAAGGTGAATGCGCAACAATTTTTGCAGAAAGGGTAAATGCAGCCTGTTCATTTTTCATCTGCAATACCATTCCCGGTTTCCACTTGCCGGCGCCACCTACAAGGCACTCCCACAAAACAGATTGTTTCCTGAGCATTGCGGTTTGTATGTCAGCGTACTGCTTATGTGGTGATAGGCAAAATACTTCAATGGTGCTGCCAGAGGGCTTCTTAAACAACAATCTTGCATTAACTACCCTGGTCTGATTGAACAGCATAAGGCTGCCGGGAGGAATATGTTCGGCAATGTTTTTGTAAACATCTTCGGTAATAATTCCATCATTACAGATGAGCAGTCTTGAGGCATCCCGCTCCGGCAGCGGGTATTTTGCAATCCGGTCGTCGGGTAGGTGATAGGTGTAATTTTCTATTCTCAGGTCTTTGGGATGCATCCGGGCTGCTGAATTTTTCTAAAAGTTCTTTAATTCCTTCTTAATAAATGATTCCAGTTCATCTTTCTGAGGTAATTGAAGCATGTAATTTCTCACAAATAATTGTTTATCCATATCGGCTGTAGCGTATTCTACCAATGTCTCATTTTTATTGGTTACCAGCAAAATACCTATTGGCGGATTTTCATCCGGCTGTTGTACATTCTTTTTATAGTAGTTGATATAGGTGTTCAGTTGGCCGGCATTAGTATGATTGAATTCATCTACTTTCAATTCAATGAGGATATGGCATTTGAGAATTCGATGGTAGAATACAAGGTCTATATAGAAATATTCATCGCCAATAAGTATTCTTTTTTGCCTGGCTTCAAGGCAAAAACCATGTCCTAATTCCATAAAAAATTGCTGCAGATTATCCAAAAGCGCTATTTCAAGGTCATTCTCTTCAACTGCATCTTTTACGGGAATTCCCAGAAACTCAAAAGCATAGATATCTCTTATTAATGAAACCGGCTGAATTCTTTCTGATTTTTCGTTGAGATTTCGCAGCAACTGCTCGGGCTTTTTGGAAAGATTAGTCCTTTCGTATAAAAGTGTGTTTATCTGGCGTTTCAATTCCCGTACGCTCCAGGTACCCTTAATGGCTTCGGCAGCATAAAATGCTCTTTTCAGGCTATCATTAACTGTAAGTAAAAGTGTAATATGCGAAAATGACAGTTTATTTATTATGCCATCTGCTAATATAAGGTTGTATTCATCAAACGGGGCAGCATTATTATTAAGTGATTGATTATCTGTATTTTGTAATTCGTCAGACAGTGTCTGACGAATTCCCATAGAAGTATTTTGTAATTCGTCAGACACTGTCTGACGAATTACCATAGAAGTATTTTGTAATTCGTCAGGCAGGGATTGAAGACTTCCAACTCCCTGTTTACTTAATTCGTTAATTATGGTTTGGCCAATACTGGCATAGGCCGTGTAGAAGAGCCGGTTCAGCTTCAGGTTGGTAACAGAGAGACCCTTAATATTTAGAGAAACAGATAAAATATCCAACAGCTTATCTCCATATTTAGCTTTGTCTTCGCCTTTTTGCTCATATTCAACAATGTAATAGCCAATCAGCCAGTTGCGGATAGTGAGCATGCGGTTAACAGATCTGTTGGCCTCCAGCTTTAAGGAGCCATCAACATTCTGAATTTGATTAACAAGTATTTCTAACTGCATATGGTCCTAAAATAGTGGTTCGTTATCTTATTTCGGGTATAGTTATGCCGGTTATTTTGCGATACAGATCGATGGCATAAAGGTCGGTCATACCAGCAATAAAGTCGACAACTGATTGAATATCGTGATACAAATTGTTGCCATTGTGCAATATCGGGAACTGTGCGGAAACCAGCTTTATGATCTTGCGGGACTTACTTTCATCGGGATGCAAAACAGCGTGAACAAATTCCTTAAGCAAGCCGCCTATCACATTGTAGCCCGCAATTTCTATCTCCACAACAGCTCTATAATTGTAAATATGTTTTACCGAGAAGTCATTGATACGGTCTATGAGTTTACTGTCCTCAGCAGGCAGGCATTTCAGCAGGTCTTTTTCAAGTGTTCCGGTTAGCAATTCCTGCTCGTGCGCCATAAAAATGCGTGAAAGTTTATCAGTCATGAGGCCTATCCAGCGGGCCCTTATATACTGAACTTTCTGGTTGTCATCATTAATATTGGCCAGTTTTTTTTCGAGATAGGCCCTGGAATTGTAATCTTTTTCATTATCAAAAAAAGGAAGGAACATTTCCATAAATGTTCCCAGTGTAATAAGATGCAACCTGTGGGCATCTTCTAGATCAATAACTCTGTAACAAATATCATCGGCAGCCTCAGTGAGATATACAAATGGATGCCGTGCAAAAACATGTTCGAAGTCTTTTTTGGGCGGAATGTGCAGGGCCATGGCAATGTGCCTGTATATGTTGAGTTCAGAATCAAAAAAACCTGATTTTTTTGTGGCAATAAGGCCGCTTTTTTTGTTGAAACCCTCGAAGGAAGCGCATGGATATTTTACCAGTGAGGCAAGAGTAGTATAAGTCAGCCTGTACCCGCCGGGTTCTGGTTCATTAAAGTTATGAGTAAGCACACGAAGCGCATTTGAATTGCCTTCGAAATACTCAAAATCCTTCAGTTGGTTTGGGCTAAGCGAATTGTGAATAATAGAACGGGTTTCGCCTTCCAGGCCTTTGAAATAAGTACGAATGGCATCTTCGCCGGAATGGCCAAAAGGCGGATTGCCAATATCGTGGGCCAGGCATGCAGATGCAATTACCGAAGCAAGTTCATGCCTGTAAAACTCGGTGAACTGCTCGCCTTCACTTTTGTATTTTGCAGCAATATGCTCACCTACTGCCTTCCCCAATGACCGGCCAACAGAGGCTACCTCCAGGCTATGGGTAAGCCTGTTGTGCACAAAAATAGCGCCGGGAAGCGGGAATACCTGTGTCTTATTCTGGAGCCTCCTGAAGGAAGATGAAAAAATGATACGGTCGTAATCGCGTTGAAAAGAATTGCGAACGGGATCAAATCCTGTGCTTTTTCTTTCCGCCTCTCCTGTGCGCTGTGTAGTATAGAGTGATGCCCAATTCATTATAGCAAAGATAAACGCAAAAACAGCAAACACTTAAAATGATGATTTTACGCTATTTTTTTGATCCTTAGATTATGTAGAGTTCAGAATAGGTAGTTGATTTGCTGGCATTGTTTATCTTGGAGATGGGCGTCATATTTAATTTCTGCGAATTTTTATTTAATTTTAGTAAAGAATTAAATGCTGAACTATGATTGCTGTGAGTGGTATATATCAAAACGGGTTTGTAAAACTTGATAAAGAGTTGTCTGTTATTAATCCGGTGAAAGTAATTATAACATTTTTAGAAGATATAGAAGACACCTCTGAAGAAGGCTGGTCATTATCGGATTTCTCATTTTCCAGAAGCCAAAAAATACTGGAAGATTGCTAAGACTCATTTAGTGAAACAATAATTGAAGAAAGACGTAGCGAGGTATGAAAATATTTCTGGACACATCTGTTTTAATCAAGCTTTATCATAGGGAGATAGGTACCGAAGAAATAGAAAAGCTGTTTATTAAAAATAGCGTAAAATTTTGAAGAGGCTTCCTCCTATTTCCTTGCCCTGAAAAATCACACGAAAGCAATTTTACCGGAGAAAATAGGACGAAGCCCCTATCTGTGTATTGAGTTAACCTACACTATTCCTTATCAGGTGTTTTGCATTGGGCCAGGAAGTAGGCAGTCTCCATTTTGCCCCAGTATGGTTTTGTAATATCGCCTCCGGCTTCTTTGGCATATAGCCCTTCTGCTTTTTCGAAATAGGGCTGTGCTGCTTTTTTGCCACCACCATATGCTTTAGGAGTAAAGTACTTGCTTGTGCCTTGCAGGTAGTACATCCTTGGGTTGTTTGGGTTTACTTCTTTTGCACTTTCAAGATTCTGGCTGAATAGCTGGCCATATTTCTGCCAGCGGTTCATAGGATCTACAGCCATACGGGCATTAGCAATCATTGCGCCGAGTACAAAGGTCTCATCATTTTCCTTTTTGAGAATGCTTACAGCTTCTTCTTTTTCTTTTTCCGCTTCATCGAGATATGCATCACGCTTTGCGGCATCTTTTTCCATGTAGGAAAGGTTGGCTTTGCTATAGGCCAGATAATAGTGTGTAACCCACTCATTACCCCACTTTTTGGCTATGAGCGACAACTTATTGCTCTGCTCTACTTTAGTGGTCATATCCTGGGTAGTATCAAATGCCAGGAATGTCTTCTCTAGTTGCGGTTTAAAATCCTGCGCCTTTGCGCCCATTACCGTGAGGGCCATTGCGCCCATGAGTACGATCTTTTTCATTATGGTTTTTTTATAGTTTGCTGTTTAATTATTTGAAAGATTATTGCTTAAAGTTCATCTTTTGAGAATTGTGACAACGACATATTCACCCCGAAAAATACTGACCTGTATAATGCAGGAACCAAGGGAGTACGGTCTCCATTACTTGAATATCTGTAGCCGAAAATATTGTGGTTGTCGGTTACATTATCAATACTTAAGTAAAACACGCTAAACCATTTACCAAAGCTATGCAGATAGGCTACAGATATAGCCAGGTTATTATAGGGTATGGTCCGGTCTGATAAGAATTTTGAAGGGTCGCTTGCTTTATCTGGATTGTAATAAGGCCTGCCGCTGGCAAAGCTATAGGTAGCGCTGAAATTGGTTTGCCATTTTTCTACAAAGTACTTGCCCACCAGATTCAGGTTATGGTCGGCAATAAAGGTGGGTGTGGCAAATGCTTTGAGCGGGTAATTGGCATAAACCCGGCGTGTATCAATATAGCTATAGGTAATCCAGTAGTCTACATTTTTGAACGTCTTTTTATCGCGCCAGAATAATTCCAGTCCCTGGGCATAACCATGGCCGCTATTATCCAGGGTTGTGGTATCCATTATGACCCGATAGGTATTGGGATCGTACAAATTGTATTTTTCATGTATCAATTCTGAATAGTTTTTGTAGTATCCTTCCAATCTGAGTATGCGGTCATTCTTGCTATACTGCCAGTTGATAATATAATGAGCTGCCAGCTGCATATCCGGTTTTTGCTTTAGGGCTGCGATCATGTAGCTATTGTCGGGGTCCTGGTAAAACAGGCCACCCGCAAGTGAAGCCTGGCTATTCTCGCTGGTCTTCAAGGCCATAGAAAGCCTTGGCGCCACATAATCTTTGTTCAATAAAGTGCTATGTTCGAAACGGACACCAGGCTTTACTGCCAGCCTGTAATTGGGAGCCCATTCCAATTCTGAATAGCCTGAGATCAGTGTCTCGGTAAACTCCTGTTTAGGATACGAACTGAATGATTTCTCAATACCAAAGCTCTGTACATCAGAACCTGCCATAAGCGTTACCCTGCTATCGATAAAGTATTTACCCTCCAGGCGGTATTGTATGCGGTGATCCTGCTCCTTTATAGGTACGTTTCCAAATTTGTTATCGGTTTTATCCAGGCTATATGAAGCTGCAGTGTAGAGGCTGAATTTGGTTTTGAAAACTTGTTTATAAGAAGCATTGGTGTAGTAATACTGATCGTTGGTAGCGAATCTGATAGTCTGGGATGAATCTCCAAGAATATTTTGTGACGGGTCAACCCCTGCAAATGGATTTGGGATCCTGATGCCGCTGGCACCCATACTGTTATTGAAACTTACCTTAAGGATACCTTTCTTATTTGGTTTCCATACATAACGCAGGTTTCCGCCCCATCCTTTGGGCACATCATAAAAATCCACGTTGGTTTTGGCAAGGCCAAAAAACGGTGCGGTATTATTGTAATTTCCCCCGAAATCAAGGCTGCTGTTTTTCCACTTTTTGGTGCCTGAGGCATAAAGCCCTGCCATATTCACACCCAGGTTTACATTGCTTTTGTCGGCCAGGTCTGTTGTATTGAGCTCAAGCACACTCGATAATGCCTGTCCATAGCGGGCGCTGTAGCCACCACTGCTGAATGCTACACCCTGGTAGTTGAAAGCGCCAAACCTGCTCCTTGTTGTCATCCCCGGTGGGCCGCTGAAAAATGCGTTCTGCACAACCATTTCATCCACTACTATAGCTGCTTCGCTGGCATCGCCACCCCTTACAAACATGCCATTATCGGTACCGCTTTTCTGGGTACCCGGCAGCATTTCTATAGCTTTTACCACATCGGCATTGGCTCCGGCAGTCGTAACAATATCCAAAGGTTTTAGAACTGTTTTGCTTTTATCATTGGTAGCTTCGAAAGAACCGGCTGTGATCACCACAGTTTCCAGGTTATGGGTTGCATTAGCCTTTATATGCAGTACTATTCCACTTATATCGCCAGTAATAACAATAGGCAGGCCTGCAGTTTCATGACTGACTTCTGAAGCTACAATGCTTTGGTTTCCTTTTTCGGTAGTAGTAAAGTGAAATACACCCATGCTGTCGGTGGTGGCTCCATCCAGAGTATTATCGAGATATACACTGGCTCCTCTCACCGGCCTGTCTTTATTATCAAGTACTGTGCCGCTTATTTTAAACTGAGCAGACGTATTGAGTGTAAGTAAAAGCAAAAGTGGCAATACAAACAGCAAACGTGCATGAATTGGTGGTAGCAATGAACTCATATTGAATAATAATTGTGGTGTAAAAGTATTTTGGCGAGGCAATATAAGAAAGAATAAATCGGCAAAATAGTTATGGTTGTCGGTGAACGATTACAAAACAGGGGGCGAAGCAACCGCAAATGCCAATCCAGCCATGCCTATACAAGTCTGAAAGATTTGTGGATCTGGGATATGCCTGATACATAAAACGGTTTTAAAATATAAAATGAGGTTTTTGGAAAAATTTGTTTCTTTAAATTTAAATCAGGCTTGTAAATGACAGCTTTCATTAACTTCACGATTATTATTTAACTATAAAGAATGAAATATCTACCAATTCCTTCAAAATTGTACGAACAAAACAGGCAGCGGTTTATCAAAAAGATGAAACCCAATTCGCTGGCAATATTTCCAGCCAATCCTGTTTTTCCAAAGGGTGGCGATGGCACCTATGGCTATAAACCAGATGCCGATGTAATGTGGTTATCGGGCGTGGTTCAGGAGAAAACAATTGTGGTCCTTTACCCGGATAACCCGGATAAAAATATGCGTGAGGTGCTGGTGTTGCTGCGTCCTAATGAACTGCTTGAAAAATGGGTGGGCCATAAACTGCGCAAAGATGAGGCAAATGCTATCTCCGGAATCAAAAATGTACAGTGGCTCGACGGATTTGATGCCATGCTGCAGGTAATGATGAATACAGCAGACATTGTATACCTGAACTCCAATGAGCACAACCGCCTGGATACTGAACTGTATCGTACTGACCTGGTATTTGTGCAGGAAATAATGAAGAAGTATCCGATACACCATTATGACCGTGCTGCGCGAATAATGAAGGAACTTCGTTGTATAAAGACAAAGGAAGAAGTTGAAGTTACTGAAGTAGCTGTAGACATTACTGCCAAGGCGCTGGACCGGGTTTTGAAATTCATTAAACCCGGTGTAATGGAGTATGAGATAGAGGCAGAGCTTACCCATGAATTTCTGCGCAACAGGGCAACAGGGCATGCTTATGGCTGCATAATAGCATCTGGCGACAGGGCAAGGACACTGCATTATGAAGAAAACAACCAGGAGTGCAAGGATGGTGAGCTCATACTCATGGACTTTGGTGCAGAATATGGCAACTACAATGCCGATCTAACCCGTACTGTGCCTGTTAATGGCAAGTTCACCAAGCGCCAGAAAGAAGTTTATAACGCCTGTCTTGCAGTGCATAACCATGGTAAGGCAATTATGAAGCCGGGCCTGCATTTCCAGGATTATGTGAAGAGCATAAATGAGGAAATGGAGAAGCAATTGCTGAAGATTGGCCTGATCACTAAAAATGATATTAAGAACCAGGATCCGGATAATCCTGCATTTAAGAAATATTTCTATCATGGCGTAACCCACTTCCTGGGCTTAGTGGTACATGATGTTGGCTCGTATATGGATGAGATCAAGGAGGGTATGCTATTTACCATTGAGCCTGGCATCTACATAGAGGAAGAAAAAATGGGTATCCGCATTGAAAACAATATCTGGGTAACCAAGAAGGGGAATATTGACCTGTTTAAAAATATACCGATAACAGTAGAAGAGATAGAGGCTGCGATGAAGAAATAACCGGTTTTCACCAAATAAGTTGAGCGATTTTCAGGGCGGTTTAAGGTTAGGAGCATCATTCAAGATATTAATAGCCGAAAGTAGGCATTTGTAAATGCTGTAAATGAGGTCGATTTTGGACAAAGTTTCACTTTTGCTAGCGTATAGCGTAATTTTGTAGCCCATATTAAAATCGATTATTCAATGAAACATATTAACCTTAAATGGGCAATACCGGTTATGGCATTAAGCACCCAGTTACTGAGCGTTGGTTGTAACAACAATCCGGCTCCTCCGCCTGCTACTGCAGCGGCTCCTGTGAATGATGGCTACGACAGCGCCTTTGTGGTTGCTGCACAGGCCTTTGGCGACCTGCAGATGTTGCGCTACCAGGTACCCGGCTTTAAAGGGCTTAGCCTGCAACAGAAAAAGCTTAGTTACTACCTGTATGAGGCAGCGCTTTGCGGCAGGGATATTATCTATGATCAGAAGAGCCCCCATGGCATTCTGCTGAGAAAAACCCTGGAGAACGTATATGGCACTTACAAGGGTGATAAGAATGCTGCCGACTGGAAAAAATGGGAAGAATATTGCGGCAAATTCTGGTTTAGCAATGGTAACCACCACCATTATGGTAATGAGAAATTTATCCCTGAATGCAGCTATGAATATTTTGCCTCACTGGTGAAAGCTTCGGATACGGCTTCGCTGCCCAAAGAAAAGGGTGAAAGTACTGATGCATTCCTTGCAAGGATAAAGCCGATGCTCTATGATATGAAGTTTGAGCCTATGGTGGTAGACCAACGTCCGAACATTGATAATGTGGCTAGTTCGTCAAACAACTTTTATGAAGGTGTAAACCAGAAAGAAGTGGAAACGTTCTATACGAAATTTGATACCAAGGGCAATGCGCCTAGCTGGGGTCTGAACAGCAAGTTGATGAAGGAGAACGGCCAGATAACCGAAAAGGTATGGAAGAGTGGTGGCATGTATGGCGCAGCGATAGACAAAATAATAGGCTGGCTGGAAAAAGCCGCTGGCGTGGCAGAGGATGAACAACAGAAAAAATCGCTGAACCTGCTGGTGCAATACTACAAGACCGGTGACCTGAAAACATGGGATGATTACAACATAGCCTGGGTAGAAACCAAATCGCGCATAGATGCCGTAAATGGATTTATAGAAGTGTACCTGGATGCGATAGGCAAAAAAGGAAGTTTCGAAAGCACTGTTTCGCTCAAGGATATGGAAGAAACAAAGCGCATAGAAGCAATCGCCAATCAGGCGCAATGGTTTGAAGATAATTCTCCAATTATGAAGGAGCATAAAAAGGAAAAAGTAAAAGGCATTACCGGTAAGGCCATTACTGTAATAGTAGAAAGCGGTGATGCATCTCCAAGTACACCAATAGGTATCAATCTGCCTAATGCCGAGTGGATACGCAAAGAGCATGGCAGTAAATCTGTTTCGCTTACCAACATCGTACACTCCTACAATGTAATGGGAGCCAAGAGCGGTATGGTAGATGAGTTTGGCGGTAATGATACGGTTATTGCACGCATGAAAAAATACGGCGCTCTGAGCAGCGACCTGCATACAGATATGCATGAGTGCATAGGTCATGCATCAGGCAAACTGAACGATGGCGTGGAGACTACCGACAAGACCCTTAAGAATTATGCAAGCTGCCTTGAAGAAGCACGCGCCGATCTTGTGGGCCTATACTTCATTATGGACCATAAACTGATAGAGATAGGCGTTATGCCCGATATGGATTGCGGCAAGGCCGGTTTTGACAACTATATGATGAATGGCCTTATGACACAGCTTACCCGCATTAAACCAGGTGGAAAGATAGAAGAGGCACATATGCGTAACCGTGCCCTCGTAGCGCACTGGGCCTATGAAAAAGGCAAGAAAGATAATGTGGTTGCATTTGTGCAGAAGAATGGCAAGACCTATGTGCAGGTTAATGATTATACAAAGCTTCGCGACCTGTTTGGCCAGTTGCTGAAAGAAATACAGCGCATCAAATCGGAAGGAGACTTTAAGGCAGGACAGGCGCTTGTGGAAAATTATGGTGTGAAGGTAGATCCTGTGCTGCACAAGGAAATCCTTGAGCGTTTCTCTAAGCTGGGAATCAAGCCTTATAAAGGATTCATTCAGCCTAAGCTTGTGGCAGTAATGAATGGCAACGACATAAGTGATGTAAAGGTGGAATATCCTGATAATTTCTTCAACCAGATGATGGAGTACGGTAAGGAATACGGGTATTTGCCTGTTAAGAATTAATCGGCATCCGGCCAATTTGGCTATAAGATCTATGATTATAAAACGAGCGCCTCAACAACATTGGGGCGCTCGTTTTAATTTGGCTAGTTGGTTATTTTGTGATCCTTGATATCAATGGAATCAAAAAGATCGCCATAGTTGAGGCTTGCAGGTACGTTTTTGTTATGGTATGTAGCGGGAATATATGCTGGCACATTATCCATTGTCTTTTCTATCTGGTTATTTATTTCTTTTTGGAGTTTAGCTGGAATAGGCACATTGCCGCCAGGGCCAAATTGAAACCGTTCAAATCCCTTATAGTCATAATAAACTACCTTGCCTGATGCATCAATTACAACGTCCCTGATATTTAAATCATAGGCCCCATCAGGTAGTTTTTTGAGTTGATCGGCCAGTTTGCTGATAATGAATTTTCTTAATGAACCATATTTGAGATTGAACTGCGGTCTGGATGATACCGTATCGCCGCTATAAATTTTTTCGCCATTTATGGTTCCGGGTACGGGATTCTTTTTAATGTATCTTGTTATCTCATTACCACTAACAGGATCTACCATAGTTACGGTATCTACTTTGGAGTCCTGAGCATAAACAATTGTATTTCCCTTGTAGGTTACCGTATTGCCTTTGCGAACGAATTTCTGGGCGAAACCGTTTTTTGAAAAGCAAAAAAAGCATACCAGCGCCAGTGGTATAAATAGGAGCATCTTAGTTTGGGATGCAGCGGAAGATTTGCGTGTAAGCATAACGATTCTGTTTTTTATGGGTGAACGAATGAATGAATGTGAAAGGGAAGGGGCTGTTTGAAGTATTGCTTGTTCTACAAGGAAAGCGCCATAAACCTGTGGTTGCCTGGCCGATGCATTGTCGGCCTGGTATTCGTGCACCAGCAGCAGGCGTTTATTGTAGATATAAACCAATGGATGAAACCAGAAAATAATCCGGGCAGCCTGCATCAGGAGCAGGTCGGCAATGTGGCGCAGTGTGGTATGCTTTCTCTCATGATCCAGTATCATTTCCCACTCTTCGGCAGAATACATTTTACGGTTGCTTATGAAAAGCAAATTGAGTAAGGAAAATGGGGCGTGATCCTTACCTGTTGTTATGATAGTCCAGCCATTCTCCTGCGTTTTAGTTCCACTGCTATACATTATTGTCATCCTATACACATCTAAAATGAGCAGAAATAATGCCACCATGATTCCAATGATATAAATAATAAAAAGCCATTGCATCCAATCGATATCATCCGGTACAGAAGAGGAGTCTACAATCGTTTGCTTTACGCCGACCACTCTGTTTACAGGTTTATGGAATACACCCTGATAATTATGGTCGCTATCCTGCCATTACCACAATGGTAGCAAAGCCCCCAGCAGGAAAGTAAACAGCAGGTAAAACCGATTGTAGTTATGAAAGCTTTCCTTGCGCAAAAAAACGTCAAATAAAACCAGGCTCATGAGCCATATTGCAGTTGCGTTGATGAGGTATTGGAGCATATTGGAATGGTTTATTCAATTGAACATTTATGGTTACTGATGGTTATCTCAAATACTCCAAGATCGTAAGGCATTGCCACACCATTAGCATTTAATATTTTAAATTTTGGACAATTTGCCATTAAGGAGGCAACCTTTTTATCAATAGCTTTTTTGATCTTGATGTCAATATGCTGGGTTGAATCTATTTGTTTAAGTGTTGCGCCAGGGAAGGGTTTAGCGGTTTTCCAGATTCCTGGCAGTTCATAATATGCAATCTTACCTGTTTCATCTACTGTAACATACTCTGGCGAATATTCATATTGTCCATCATCTAAATGTTCCAATAAAGGTTTTATATTATTAAGCAGATATTTGGCAAATTGTTTAGAACTTTCTGAGATTGTCAACGGAAATGAACCATGCTCATTTATTGATTCATACTGTATGTCTTTCCCGTTCATTTTTTTAGGGCGGCTCATTTTAGTAGAAATTTGATAGCTTTTCCCACCAGTTTCATCATCGATTATCAATGTAGAATCAGTAACTGAGTTTGAAAAATCTATTTTGGTTCCTGAGCGAATAAATGTGTTACCTTTTTGAATGTAATTTTGAGCAAAATTATTTTTTGAAAAGCACACAATTACGATTAATGACAATGGAATAATCACCACCATTTTAAATCTGGAAGATTTTTTCGACCTGCGTGTAAGCATAATAATTCTGTTTTTTATTGGTGTGCGATTGAATGAATGTGAAAGAGAAGGAGCCTTTTGAAGGAGTGCCTGTTCTACAAGAAATGTGCCATACTCATCAGGTTTTACATAAGAAGCACCATCTGCCTGAAATTCCTGTACCAGCAATAACCGCTTATTGAAAATATAGACAAGCGGGTGAAACCAGAAAATAATCCGTGCCACCTGCATCAGGATAAGGTCGATGATATGCAGGAGTTGGGTGTGTCTTTTTTCATGAATAAGTATCATCTGCCACTCCTCATCTGAATATTGGGACCTGCTTGCAACAAACAAAATATTGTAAAACGAAAAAGGGGCATGATCCTTTCCGGTGGTCACAACTTTCCAGCCATCCGAATATGTTTTGGTGCCTTTATTATAGAATTGAACCATCCTGAGTACATCTGCGATGAGCAGTATTAAAGCTATTACAGATCCCGCCAGGTAGCACAACAATATCCACTGTTGCCAATTAAAGGCAACAGTGGACGTGGTGCTTACAGTTACCAGATCTTGCTTGGTAGCGATTACTTTTTCTATTGGTTTATGGAATGTTCCGGTATACGGCATGATATCATTCTGCCATTGCCACAATGGTAGCAATGCCCCCAGCAGGAAAGTAAACAGCAGGTAAAACCGGTTGTAGTTATGAAAGCTTTCCTTGCGCAAAAAAACGTCAAATAAAACCAGGCTTATGAGCCAGATGGCAGTTGCATTTACTAAGTATTGGAGCATAGTGCGTCATTTAAAAATTTTGCTATTCTAATGTGCAACTGAACATTAATGCTGATGTAGACTCCTCTTTTCCATTGTGCTTGACTTTAATGTCATCAATGAAAATTCTGATTTTAGGTTCCTTCTTTTCTTTAAGTGTTTTCAACATTTTTAACCCCATTCCCTGAATCTCATTTGACTCCTTGATGGTATATGGTCCAAGATATTCGCCGCCCTTTACATCAGGCAGGCAACTGATAGAAAAACCTGTTACTTCATAACCCTTTTCCTTACACTTTAACTTGAGGTTGGCCAATGCCTGATCATAGGTAATATGATGGCTGCGTGCAGTATCAGTTATTCCAAAGGCTAAAACATGGACGTTTGCAGATCCCTTTTTAGGGTCTTTGGAATAAATGTTCTTTGTGAAACATAGTATGCATACCAAAAGCAATGGGATGAATACAATCATTTTAATTTTTGCTGTGTTTGATGATCTTCTTGTTAGCATAACGATTCTGTTTTTTATGGGTGAACGATTAAAGGAATGAGCAATGATTGGGGAAGTTAGCAATAATGCCTGCTGCACCAGAAATGTGCCATAGACTTTCGGCTGCTGTGCAGCAGCATTATCGGCCTGGTATTCGTGCACCAGCAGCAGGCGCTTGTTGTAGATATATACCAGTGGGTGAAACCAGAAAATGATCCGGGATACCTGCATCAGAAACAAGTCAATGATATGTAACAAAGAAGTGTGTCTCTTTTCATGCACTAATATCATTTCCCACTCAGCATCGCTATATTGATTACGGCTAGCAATAAAAAGTAAATGCCTGAAGGAGAAAGGAGCATGTTCCTTACCTGTTTCTACCATAGTCCAGTCACCCTGTGTTGATTTGGAACCTTTTCTGTAAAGCTTAACCATTTTAAGAATGTCGATAATCAACAGGGTAAATGTTACCAGTATACCTGCCATATAAATGACCATGAGCCATTGTTGCCAGTTGATGGCAGAAGTGGTGAGGGTTGTGGCTACTATAATATTCTGCTTGGCAGTGATTACCTGCTCCAATGGCTTTTCAAGCGTTTTGGTATATACTCGGGAAAAGTCCTGCCACTGCCACAATGGTAGCAAAGCCCCCAGCAAGAAGGTAAAGAGAAGGTAGAATCGGTTATAGTTATGAAAGCTTTCTTTGCGCAGAAAGATCTCAAATAATACCAGGCTCATGAGCCAGATGGCGGTTGCGTTGATGAGGTATTGGAGCATAGAATATTGGTTTTAAGTTCAGGTAGAATCAATTTATTTTACTTAACTGTACTATAGTTCTTTATACTCGTCATCATTTTCCTTATCATACACCTTGTGGTCATTCACAAGGAAGTAGTTCCAAAAAGAGAAGTCATAGAAGCCGCATGCTACATTTTTGCCCATGGTTGTTCCGGGTATAAATGCCGGTGCATTGGCCATCAGGTCGCACACCTTGCTGTATATCTCCTGTTGTAACCCGATATCTATTCTTTCCAGCACCGCAGGTGGGTTATTGCCAATGGAAATTCTGGCAGGCCCGTTCCCTGCTGCAGCCGTGCGGGAAGGTTGTTCCTGATTGTACGGATATTTACGTATCCGCCTTATTTGTTTTGAAGGGTCGGGATCAGGCTCACCGGGCAGGCCTGCCCTGGCCAGTTCTCCATACTCAAAGTATATAATGCGGCCATCTGCACCGATGTAGATGTTGCTTATGTTTAGTGTATAAAGTCCATCATTGAGCTTTGCCAACTGCTCTTTCATATTCATCAGCAAGTAATTGCGCAGATTTTTATAATTGCTTTTAAACACGGGCGCGATCTCTGCATTCGTACTTAAGGGCATACCATTTAATTTGGTTGGTTCGCCAGTGGTTGTGACAACAGTTGTGTTCCAATTACCTGTTACCGGATCCTGTATCGAAGTGGTATCAGACTTGACCAGAGAGAGTTCAATGGTGTTGTCCCGCCAACTAACTATGTTCCCGTTTTTTACCGGGAGCTGAGCCGATACCTTGCAGGCACAAACCAGCAGGCAGGCAAGCGTGGTTAATTTATACCCGGATACATAGGTGTTTTGAGTTCTGGTTGTTTCAATGATTTGTCTGAGCATAACCAATGTTTTAAGTGGTTTGTTTGATAAATTCTATTTTCCGTCAACCGGCCTTTTTCGAATCATCCAAAGTTTTCAGCAGGTCGTTCAATTCTTTTAAATTCAGGTCTTCGCTTTGTACCAGGAAGCTTACCAGTTTTTTGGGTGATCCGCTGAAGTATTTATCCATAAGGCTGGTTACACCGTGTTGTGCATATTCTTCCTTGGCCACAATAGGGAAGTACTCATGGGTTTTTCCATAGGCTTTATGATCCACAAAGCCTTTCTTTTCGAGAATGCGCACAACAGATGAAACTGTGCTGTGAGGCATATCAGGGTCGCCCAACTGTTCTATGATATCACGCACCAGGCAACGGCCCAGTTGCCAGATGATATGCATTACTTCTTCTTCGGCCTTGGTCAGTGTAGGTAATGTCTTTTTCCGCTTCATAACGTAAATATACGTTACAAAACGGAAAAACCAAATTAATATTGTTTAAGACAGCAAAAAATTTCAGCTTATTTAATCACTCTGTACTAAATAAGGAACTAATTTCCTTCGTTCCTAATAGGAATCAGTAGTTACTTTTTTGAAAAAGTAGCTTTGTGATCCTTTACTACAATTTTGTAATCTTTAAAATTCATTAAAGAAAGAGCCGTGGCGTTTTTACCCTTTAGCTGGCCTGGTTTAAGCAAAGGAGCTTTGGCGAAAAGACCATCTAATTTGCGGTCCAATTCATTTTTAATATTATCAGGTACAATTTTTTCAGTGAACTCCGGAGTGAGTACAAAATCCTCATTGGCCTCAATAACCTTGAAGCCCCTGTTTTCAAAATAGATCACCTTGCCTGTTGTGGCTACCACCATTTTGGTGAGGTCAAGGTAGTAATCGCCATCAGGCAATTTGTTCATTTCAGCCTCAAGCCCTTTCAGTATGTACAATTCCAGTGGACCGTTTTTGGCATTGGCTACCGGCTCAGAAGATAACTGATCAGCCTTATAAATGGGTCTGCCATTTACCTTTACGGGTATTTCGTAGTGGGTAATATACCTGACCTGCTTTTTGCCTGTGGCGGGGTCTTTAAATTCCACAGTATCGATAGTCCTTTTGCTCTGCTCAAACTTGTTATTGCGGTAGGTTATTATTTGCCCCTTCCTTCTAAATAACTGGGCAGATGCATCGGGAATATAAAGCCCGAAACAAATGACGGAAAGTAAAAGTAGTTTAACAGAATATAACAGTACTTTTTCAGGTAACATAGAATAAGAATAATTTCGGTTGTAAAAATGTTTGTGTAAAATACAGAGGCTTGCGCAGATTACCAATAAGCAAAAAAAAGCCGACCTAAGCCAGCTTAAAAATGATTATTCTGCCGAAAGTATATTCCTGCAGCACACCCCGTAACAAGGTCCCGGTTTTTCATCGGGAGGGGCCGGGGGTTAATGATTAGCTTTAAATTTCTTCACTGCTTCAGTAAGCTTCGGTACAATTTCCATTGCATCGCCCAGCACACCGTAATTGGCGGCTGAGAAGAATGGCGCTTCAGGATCTTTGTTGATAACAACAATAGTCTTGGAACCATTCACACCTGCAAGGTGTTGTATTGCGCCGGAGATGCCTATTGCAATGTATAGATTTGGGCGTATAGTACCGCCGGTCTGCCCTACGTGCTCGAAATGCGGGCGCCAGTGGCTATCGGCAACCGGGCGCGAGCAGGCTGTTGCTGCACCAAGTTCCTTAGCCAGATCTTCAAGAATATGCCAGTTTTCAGGGCCTTTCATACCACGTCCACCCGAAACAACTAATTCTGCTTCAGATAAGGGTATTGCGCCTGTAGCTTTTTCAACAGCCTTCAGTTGTATGGCAAAATCACTATCCCTGAAGGTAACATCCAGTTTTTCAACGGTAGCGTTACCTTCACCTTTCACCAAAGGAAAAGTATTAGGCATGAGCGTAATAACCTTTATATCGCTGGTAATATTCACAAATGCAAATGCTTTCCCGGAGAATACGTTTTTCTTAACCACAAACCCATTGGAAAGATCGGGATAGGAAACTGCCCCAGCCACAAGTCCGGCATTAAGACGTGCAGCCAGACGTGGCGCTACCGCCTTACCCACTGTATCGTGTAAACCAATGATAACTTTTGCGCCTTCTTTTTGTGCGGCGGCAAGCATTACCCTGGTAAAAGCACTTGAATTAAAATTATCGAGCCGGGCATCAGTAGCATGCAATACTTTCTGTGCGCCATACTGGCCAAGCGCCTGCATGGCAGCATCGCCCACATTGCCGTTAGCAACTGCTGTTACGGTCGAATTGATTGCCTTGGCAATAGCAGCAGCATATTGCACTGCTTCAAAAGATTTTTTCTTGAAAGCTCCCTGTGTATGTTCAACTAAAACGAGTACAGACATTTTATATTGGTATAAAGACGTTAGAAAAAAGTCAAATAATAGAAGTTAAATCGGGCGATCAGATCACTTTGGCTTCGCTGTGCAACAGTGCTACCAGTTCATCCATATTGTCGGCAGATATCATTTTCACTCCCGATTTTGAAGGAGGTAATTCATAGCCAACAATAACACTGAGGGGCTGGATTCCGGCAGGCGCTACCACTTTAAGCGGTCGTGTGCGGGCAGCCATAATTCCGCGCATATTAGGTATGCGTGCCTCAGCCACTCCTTTCTGGCAGGATATCACCAGAGGAAGATTGCAACTATCCGTTTCTTCACCACCTTCTATCTCACGATTTACAGTTACGGTCGATCCGGCAACATCAATTTTGGCAGCAAACCCTAAATAATTCATATCCAGGAGTTCGGCAAGCATGGCACCTACAGATCCATTGTTATAATCGATTGATTCTTTACCACAGAGTACCAGATCATAGCCCTGAGTTTTGGCATATTCCGCTATCTGAGCAGCAACAAAATATGGTTCGCTGCTATCGGCATCAATACGCACTGCTTCATCACCACCCAATGCGAGTGCTTTGCGGATGATAGGCTCAGCATCAGCTTTACCTACCGTAATAAGATGTACAGCCGTGGCTGTGCCAACCTCTTTTAATTCTAATGCGCGAACAAGGGCATACCATTCGTCATAAGGATTCAGAATGAATGTAACTCCCTGCGAATTGAATTTGGTATTATTATCGCTGAAGGCGATCTTGGTAGTGGTATCGGGTACCGGGCAAATACAAACTAATATCTTCATTTTGATTTCAATGTTAAATGTTAAATCCCGGAATTAACCGGAATAATTTTATGATTCAGGTAACCGGGTGCAAAAGTAGGCAAAAAAGAATTTCTGAGTAGAAACTATATTCCTGAATAAATGATATTGGTCATTTATTTGGACTATTATACATCTCATTCTGTTTTTCTAAAGGCAATTACAATATTCATTGCACATAATGAGAGTAGAATGAATTTTAAGAGGA
Source organism: uncultured Bacteroidota bacterium (assembly GCA_903903635.1). GTDB lineage: Bacteria > Bacteroidota > Bacteroidia > Chitinophagales > Chitinophagaceae > Nemorincola. The sequence continues at coordinate 6,417 of CAIUZK010000140.1, read as the reverse complement.
AGAAGTCTTTCAAAATATGGTTTAACCCTCAATATGAAGCGGTTATCTCAAAAACAAGTATCAATGCGCATATTTATATAGCTCGGCAACAGTTGTTTCGCCTTCTATTAGCTTAATCAGTTTTTTGTGCTCATCATACAAGGCAATGTCGGGTACGAATTTGGTGACATAATAACTGAAGTAGAAGAACTCATAATCTCTGCCAACCATCTTAATGTTTTTATAATCAGCCAGGTGGTGTTCGGCATAGAAGTTTTTTATTTCGGTCATACTATGTGTAGAGGTGACGAGATAAAACTGGATGTTTTTAATTGAATCCATACCTTTTAATAAGGCATTGATAGTACGCTTGCAGTGCTTGCAGTCAGGACTGAAGAGCATGAGAGCGATTGGCTTACCTGATGGGATATTATAAGTGTTGAAAATGCTGAGGCTATCCATTTCCAGAATATTGAAAGCCGGGAGCACAGGATATTTCTGGAAAGGCCTGAGCGTATCAATAGTAGCAGTGCTGTCGGTACTTTTCTTCTCAACCTGAGCCGTTGCAGTGGTAGCACAAGCGCATAGCATCAGTAGAACTAAAATAATCCTTTCCATAAGCTAAATTAAGGAATATTTTTTATCCATTACCTGTGAGGAAGTACTATGGTGGTTCAATTGTCTGTTTTTAAAACTAATCTCTATAAAGTTAACATATTGACTATACCTGAGGTTAGAATTATTTCGTTTTCCGTCCTGTCTCATCTTCATTATCTCAGGTACGAGGTTCAAATACCATTGGTGGATTGTTGATTAAAGTTACAGGCAAACAAAAGCCCTGAGGATCAGGGCTTTTGTTTATTGAAAATTGTGTTTACTTATTTTATCAGTGTCACATTGCCATGTTTCATGAATTCACGACCAGTGCTTGTTACGGCATCAACATCATACACATACACCCCAAATGGTTGTGGTGTACCGTTTAGGGTTCCATCCCATCCCTGGTTGATATCGGTTGTTTCAAATACTTTCACACCCCATCTGTCAAAAATGCGGAAGTAATGGAGGCTGGCAATACCTTTTTTGAGAATCTTGAAAGTATTGTTTGGACCATTGCCCGGTGAAAACGCATTAGGCATGGCAAGCAATGATTCATTACTGATGAATATGTTCAGAGAATCTTCTGCCAGACATCCCCAGCTACTAATTCCATTTACTACGTACTTAGTACTTATTTCAGGTGAAGCAACCGGGTTGGAGATTGATGGATTATTCAATCCGGCGGCAGGGAACCATGTAAAGTAAGAACAATTGGTAAGTGGATTAAGCTGGAACGTTTCTCCCGGATAAAGTATCACCGAATCACCTACATTAATAGTGAGAATAGCAGCAGGTTTAACTGATACAGATACTTTTGCGGTATCAGTACAGCCGTATTTATTGCTGGCAACTACTGTGTATTCTATGTCGTTAATAGGACGTACAATCACAGATGCTCCCACTGTATCGCTCAGGTAGGTAGCCGGAGACCAATGATAATAAGCTATCGGATCTGTATCTACCGCTGTTATTATTGCTGTATCGTGCGGGCATACACCAATTGAAGGGGAAACAGTGACTGTTGGTTTTGGATTCACAGTTACTTTAAATGAGTCAAGCGCACTCATACAAGATAGCCTGGTTTGTGTAACATAGAACCACATTACCGTATCAGAAGCGGTTGAGGGCACTGGTGCAACCAAGGTGCCTATACCTCTAGGATCGTTGTTAGGGAACCAGAGAATGCTATCACCAAATGCCTGTAAACGAGGTGCATCATAATTCTGACAGAAAGTTAACCAGCTTACCCATGGTGCCGGTGGTGTCTCCCGTACTATAACTGTGTCATCTACCTGAATCGAAGGGCATCCGTTGAGATAAGCGATTACATGGTAAATACCTCCATACTCCATGATAACAGGAGCTCGCATCGGATTCTGAGTACTGGATACAAAGGTATAAGGCCCTGTCCAACTAAACGTTGTTCCTGGATTCGAGGTTGTCTGCAGGTACAATGTATCATTCACACCGGTACATAAAGGTCCATTGTTGGTGGCTGTTACCAGAGGTGTGGGGGTAATACTAACTGTTGTTACGGCCGCCGAGGAGCACATACCCAGACTTGCAGTAACAGTATAGGTTCCGGTTGCAGCAGGTGTTACCGGAGTAATAATCGGATTCTGCAATGTCGAAGTGAACGAATTTGGACCAGCCCATGTATACCCTACGCCAGAAGTTGAATCGCTGGAATAAAGGAACAATGTATCGCCCTGACAGATGCTGGGTGGGCCGGGAGAATTACTGGTAATACCTGGTACTGAAGGTGTAGAATCCACAACTACCGAAATAGTAGCAGTATCAGAAGTACAGCCTGCAGGAATACCAGGATAAATTATTGTTGCAGTAACAGTATACACTCCTGTAGCCAGTGTGGTAGCCGGAGCAATAGTTGGATTTTGCAATCCTGAAGTAAATGCATTCGGACCTTTCCATCTGTAGATAGAAAAATCGGTACTGCCTGCTGTGAGCAATAATGTATTGCCAGAGCAAATAGGTGCATTAGTGCCGAGTAATGGCAAATAAGGTGTAGAGTCAATAACTACCGCAGTGGTATTTTTTGAGCTACAGGTTATCGCATCATACGCGACAGATACAGTAACAGTATAGGTTCCTGAATTAGGCACATGCGGATCAGGAATTATTGGATTTTGTAACAGGGAAGAAAAGCCAACGGGTCCTGACCATGAATACTGAGAACCTGGTGTTACATCAGTAGCAGTTAGCCTTAATGTATCTTTAGGGCCGGAGCATTGAGGCGTATTGCTGCTCACAACCGGAATTGCAGGTGTAGAATCCACAACAACAAACACAGTGTTACTATCATTACAACCATTCCAGTGTGTAATAACCTTATAAATACCGGTAGCAGTTGCAGGTGGGTTTGGAATAGTAGGATTCTGGAGTACAGAAGTAAAACCTAATGGTCCTACCCAATTAAAAGTCTCACCGGTGGAATCGGGGTTCGCAAAAAGCATAAGCGTGTTGGGCGCTCCTGAACAAACAGGACCGTTACTGGTTGCTGTAACAACTGGTAATGCCTTTAGTAATACCCTTGTCCATGCAGTATCATGAATTGTGCCTAGAGTTTTTACAACATAATACATACCTGTATCTGCCATGGTAAGCGTTGTACGTGTAGTACTTTGTGTAAAAGCAGTAAAACCAGCAGGACCATACCAGAAATAAGTTGCACCTGTAGAATCGCCATGAGCAACCAATTGCAAAGTCTCGTTCATACATATGGTTGCTCCGGGAGGGCCGGGGGAATTGCTGGTGGCGCTAAAGCATGGAGTTACATATAGCAGGAATACTTTGGTTCCGCATTGCCCGTGAGCAGTATCTTTTGTACCGGTAATTGTATAGGTTGTTGGACCACTCAGACCTACAAGGTTGAAGGTAACATGGGTGCCGGTAGTAGCTGAAAGCCCTCCGGCAGGCGCCCATGTCCAGGTACTCTGGCTCCAGTCGCGCACGTTACCGCCGGTAATATCAATAGGAAAAGTATTGCCAATAATTGAACAGCCAACAACTGTATCCAATGAATCATGTGCAACGCCTTGTGTTACAAGTCTTGGTGCAGGGAATGCGCTGTCGATAGCTAATGTATCGGAGAATATCCAGGCAAAAGAAAGTGTGGTACTGTCACCGGGTGCCAGATTACCCAGATTATAGATCATACCATAAGCAATATCCTGAGATAAAGTGGTAGACCCTACAGTATAATAGGTTGTAGACATTCCGGTAGCACCTTCAGCCCATACAAGATCGAGGGCATTGCCAGGAACTGTAGGAGGAGGCCAACTCTGGTAGATCATAGCTTTGGCACGGCAATCTTTGGTAGCAAGTCCTGAAAAGGCATCCTGATGCAAAGAAGGAGGGCGTCCCCAAACTTCATGGCGGTTATAGTAGTCTCCCTGATAGGCAATGTGGTTATTGGTAGGAAAACTACCACTAGGTAATAGTTCATCATTGTCCGGATCAGCAGAAACGAAATAGTACAAGCCTACCATTGGTGCGGCGCTTGTATTTACAAATTTTGTAGTTACTACAAGCCATGAAGCTTCTGTGTCCAGTGCATTTGATTGAGTAATGTGCAATGCACTCCCAACACCGGCTGTACCTGTCCAAACACCAGTCATTGTACCACCTGTAGAGGAATAGCCTGTAACAGTTCCGGTAAGGGTACCACCCGGATCATTGTAATAACCACCGCTTGGAATATCGGTATAATAGGCATCGCTTCTTACACCATTAACCTGCATTGACCATCCATCGAAAGGTGTACCTGGCAAAAAATAAGCGCCGTACCAATAGGGAGGGCCTGCAGCGAAGCCGGAATGATTAACATCGAAAGAAAAATCAATGCCTGTAGCAGGACTAGTGCCTGTAAGTGGATCAGCATAAACCGAACCACCCCTTGTATGATATCCGGCTGGAGCAGTATTAGTATTGCCCCATGAGCCATTGAATGCAATACCTACCTCAAGCCAATGGCCTTGCAGAAAAGCATTGTCTCCAACTAGCTGGGCATACCCGGAATTTATTGACGTGACCAGACTGAAAACAGACAAAATAAGGTAGCGGTATTTCATACTTCTTCGAATTAAAAAAACAGTAAAAAAATAAAACAGTAATAATAAAAAAATACGGACACTAAATATACGGTATTTTTCTTTTCCAACAAAATTAACGCCCTATTTTATTAGAACGGTAGCCTTTTATCTTATAGACAGGCCAAAACTTCAATTTGGATGGGTATTTTTTTAAAAATAGAATACGTATATATGCTATTACGGCAATCTAACTGGGGCGATTAATGCCAAAATGGTTCGTCAAAATATTAATTTCGAATCAATTAATTACAAGTTTTTGTTTTATTATGCTGCCTCCGGAAGTAACAGTAACGAGATAAATACCAGCTCGAAAATGGTCTACATCTATAATATGATCTTTTGAATTAAATACCGAAGTGTATACAGTTTCGCCTGATTGATTTATTATGTTTACTTTTTGGTCAGTATTCATATTTTTTACCTGAATGGTAAGTAATCCTTTTGCTGGATTGGGAGACATGCAGAAGGAAAAGTCATCAAAAACATTGCAAGAAAGCGAAATAATACCATAAGTTACTTTTCTGATTCTGGAATTATAATAGTCTGCTATAAATATACTTCCATGTTTATCTACGGCAACTCCCTGTGGATAATTGATTTCTGCTTCCGTTGCCAGCCAGCCATCACCAATAGTGCCAGAAATACCAGTACCTGCAACTGATGTAATAATTCCTGTTGTGTTTACTTTCCTTATTCTGTTATTATCTGCATCGGCTATATACAGATTTCCAATACTATCAATTGCAACGGCTGATGGATAATAAATCATGGCATTAGTTGCCAAAGTACTATCTCCACTAAAACCTCCGGTACCATTACCTGCAACCGTGCTTATAATGCCCGATGTATTGACTTTTCTAACCCGGTTATTATACAGATCGGCAATGTAAATATTGCCGGTAGAGTCAGTGGCAATTCCCTCCGGAAAATTTAATTTTGCTGCTGTAGCTGCACCACCATCGCCACTAAATCCTGATATACCATTACCAGCAATTGTATAAATATTTCCTGAAGGTGTGATTTTCCTGACTACTGAATTGTCCTGGTCAACTGTAAAAATATTGCCGTTAATGTCAACACATAAGTCTGCAGGATGCCATAACTGAGCATTGGTTGCCAGCCCGCTATCGCCGCTATAACCTATCGTACCATTACCTGCTATTGTTGATATTATGCCCACCGTATCTATTTTTCGGATCACATTATTAAATTGGTCAGCAATGTAAATATTACCAGCGCCATCTACCGCAACTCCTGTAGGGAAATTTAATTTTGCCAGAGTTGCCAGGCTACCATCTCCAATATATCCTCCAACACCACCAATTCCTGCAACGGTGGAAATAATTCCGGTAAGGTCTATTTTCCTTATCCTGTTCCCATTTTGATCTGCGAAATAAACATTTCCAATCCTATCAACTGCCACAGCAGATGGAGTTTGCATTTTAGCTATTGTAGCAGGACCACCATCGCCGCTGTATCCACTTAATCCATCGCCAGCATATGTTGTAATTATTTGCGCAGAGGCATTAAAATATAGCTGGATAGCAACTAGAAGAAAACAGACGGCATTTTTCATTGCAATAGATTTATAGGTATAGGCACTTAGGTCGCAATATCAATCCTTTGATAACAAGCGTATTGGATCATTTTTGACCATTCTTTTTATAAGGGTATCAAAGATTACCCCCATTTTTTGTCTTCTGTTATATCTAAAGTGATATTCATC
>CAIUZK010000139.1 GCA_903903635.1 uncultured Bacteroidota bacterium | reverse complement strand
GGCAATAAAACCAACGCATAGCGGAAAGCCAAACCAGTCCTGCCTGAAAAAGCCAATCAGGACAATCCTCAAAAAACAGCAGACAGAAGCCATAGGAGCAATCCAAAAGGCATTCAAAGGTAGGAACACTTTTGCAATAAGCACCATTGACTTATTCAAAATTTTTGACTATACTTATATCATTCTCGTTTCAAAATCTAAGAGATAGTATTAATTATGAATAATATAACCGAAGTGACCAACTTAAATATTAACTCCACTGTATCTCCCCAAACTCCCAATAACATCCTATATGTGGATAATTCCCAGCAAAATCAAGGGTTTACAGAGGGCGAGTTTGAAATAATGATACCCAAAGAGATCAACTTAAAAGAAGTGAAAAGGAAACTTGCATCTTTAAATCATGAATATGCGAACCATCAAAAGTTTCTGGTAAAATGTGCTGAATTTCTGAAACTCATATATGTTAGGCAAGCGTTGACGTATAACCGTGAATATAGAGGATATATTAACCTGGCTTCAAACATTTTAAAAAACAGATTCGGTAGTAGCCAATGCAACCAGCCTTTGTATTACAAATACATCATTGATGCATTAGTGTCTGTTGAGCTTATAGAAGTAGATAATTCGTATTATGCCGACAATGGTAAGGGAAAGTGCAAGGGCTATCGTGTGGTGCTGGATCGACCTCAAGAAATGGAATTATCTGATGTTGGTAACGAAGTCACTGGAAGTATGCTAAAGATTGAGGATTACAACTATTTTTCTGAGTTAAAAAAAATGAAGATGAATGAGAATCAGTATTTACTAATTGCGAATCTGCTACATAAGCCTGAGAAAGATCAGGCTTTCTTCGTTTACAATAACTGGGTAATGAACCGTCACTATATAAGAGTCGATGACTACGGTCGAATACACTCCCTATTAACCCAAATGCCAAAAGAATTACGATGTTGCTTTACGATTGACGACCAACCAATTTGTGAAGTGGATATACATGCATGCCAGCCATTTCTATTACTCATAGCTGTAAGGGAGTGCCTCAATTACAACAAACATACTAAGAGATCATTTGAAGAGCTTATGGGGCAAAATAATGAGCTTATAGAGTACGTTGACCGCATCCAAAACGGGTTGTTCTATGAGCATCTTTACCGACACCATTTTGGCATTAAGAGAGTTCCAATTCTGAAATCCCAGATTGACAAGTATAAACTTAACCTGTTTAAGAGCATATTTTTCTCAGATATTAAAGAAGAAGCAAATACAAAAAAAGCGAGTCGAGTCTTTTCTCAAATATACCCTACGGTTTACGGTATTTTAAATAAGATGAAAAAGAAAGAAGGATATAAATCAGTGGCGCAAAGTCTACAGGGGTATGAATCCGAAGTGATGAATGACGTTATCTCTCGTTTGAAAAGTATTGACAGCTCAAAATTTTACCTTCGATTTCATGATGCAATTTTATGCAAACAACAGGATTGCTCTTTAGTTGCTGATGTTCTTAATGCCGTTTTATTGGAGGAGGTTGATGTTTTTGGGAAACCGAAAGAAGGGTGTTGGGGCATGCAAATGGATGCAGTTCTTGGTTCTTTGCGGCTTGAATTATACACATTGATGAAGAACAATGCATTCGAGAAGTACGTAGGAAAAGAGAAAAACAGAGCGTTCAGAGCGATTGCGAAAAATGCAAAATATTCAAATGAAGAGAAGAAAAAACAAGAGCGGAGTTTCGTATGGTATTATGGGAATGACCCTGTTAACCAGAAACGGTTAACCCAAATAGAGAGTGAGTTCAAATCATTTCGATTTACCTACCCACATCACTGGACTGGATCCAGAATTGAAGCCTTCAAAGAGTATAGCCGCACAGTAATTGAGAATCACTTTGCAGCAATAATGAATGAAAAGGATGAAACTTTCGTCTACTATGCTGACAGGAACCTCAACAGATTGAGAGATGTGTTGGCGGCATGATTAGCTTATTTGATCACATCCTATATACAAAAGCAAATTGAAGATCCAACAATGAAAAAAATCAACGTAGCTTTAATCGAGGCTAAACTAATTCAGGCGGTTGGGTACGGTCGAGAGCTCTGCGTGAAGATTGTGTAGTTGGACTATACGCCTATTTACCCCTTAATTTTTCCACGATTAAAATGGCAGCATAATGGTACAGAAAAAGGGGTAGGATCTATGATAGGGATCCATGCAATTATATGCCGAGATAAAGGGTAGGCTTTACAAATGGGATGGTCAATGTGGAATCAATGCCAGCAAGGATTACAAGTGATAAGTAATTTAGCTAAGAGATTGAAAAACATTGACACCTAAGTGAAATCAAAGGATTTTATTTCAAAATTTTAGTGGGATGAATCTACCGTTGATACCAGACTGTTTAAGGATCTCAGCGTTTGCGTGATCGAACGCAACTAAGATTGATGGCAAAGGGCTGGAATCAGCTTTCTTTCCGTTAGTGTAATGGAACTTCAATCTACCCCGAATAAACAGGATAGCATGTGCATGTTCCAAAATAATATCCTGGAAAAACTTGGCATCGGTTTTTGCATAGGTTAATGCAGTGGCATTGCCGTGTTTTGCACACTTCTCTAACCAAAGGTAAGCTGTAGTGCCGTCTGGTGGATGACAAAACACTCTGCCATGCCAGACGGCATTTAAGCCATTGTCAATGATTGTCAAATGCTCATTTGCGGAGTCCCAGGGACGATTAAAAGGCGCATATACATCCTGGTCAAACGTACCCAGTTTGTCAAGTAGCTCTTTAGGCACTACCCACTTATCGTTAGAAGGGCGCACCGTTCTTATGCTTAGATTAGAATCCATAAAATTATAGTCTGTTTTATTATAAATAGTGCGCTAACTGAAAAAGGATCCCTCCAGTAAACATATATTTTGCTGCAATAATAAAAGCTCGTAACTATGGCCCTGAGCTTTGCTCAGGGCTATGGTTACTTATGCAAAAAACTGTAGCTTATAATGACTTAAACTGATTCCGATGAATGAATTACTATTTGCATTTTTAGGCGTTGTTGCTGGTGCTACAATTGCGTATTTTATCCTGATCGCCAGGATTTCGAACTTAAAGTCGGCAAATGAACAGGCAAACATTCAGATGGCAAAAATTCAGCCTCTCGAGGATGAAAACAAGCGGCTTTACGGCAAGACCCAAGCCGATGCCGCAACCATCTTAACGCTGCGGGATCAAATCAAGACAAATGAACAGGATAAGGCTAACCTTGAGGGTACTATGAAGAAGATGATGACGGAGATAACTAACGATAGCTTCATCAGACAGGGGAAGATGATTGCCGAACAGCAACAGACCAAACTATTCGATATCCTAAATCCATTGAAGGAGAAAATCACTGAGTTCGAGACTAAAGTAGCAGCCAATCAAACTGAGTCTACGAAGACCAACTCAGCACTCATGGAACAGATAAAAAACCTAACGACACTTAACCAGTCGGTGACACAAAAGACTGAGGATCTTACCAACGCACTTAGAGGTTCAAATAAAGCCCAAGGCGGTTGGGGTGAGATGATCCTGGAAAGAGTTCTTGAACGGTCAGGTCTTAAAAAGGGCAGCGAATACGAAACGCAGTTTTCAACTCAAAACGCCAGTGGTGCCACTATCCGCCCTGACGCAGTTATTTATCTTCCAGAATCAAAGAATATAATTGTGGACTCAAAGGTCAGCTTAACGGCTTATGAGCAATATGCAAACACGGATGATCCATCACTCAAGGATGGCTCATTAAAGGCTCATATCACCTCTTTGAAAAGCCATATTAAGCTATTGGGAGAAAAGGATTACCATACTGGGCTTGGCTTAAATTCGCCTGATTTCACCTTGCTGTTCATACCAATTGAATCTGGTTTCGCCATCAGCGTTAAAGACGACTCCCAGTTGTTCGAGTATGCCTGGGAAAGAAAAATCGTCCTGGTTTCACCATCAACTCTACTGGCAACACTGAGGACAATTGCATCAGTGTGGAAAAATGAGAACCAGACCAGGAATTCTATGGAGATCGCCAATGCAGCTGGAAATAAGTTCATAGAGTGTTCTAGGTAATAGGGCAAAGCAGAGAGTTTTTTATGCACATCATCTTGGTCAATAGCCATAACTATCATGTAAATACCTGACATATCCAGTTTGATGAAGGTATC
>CAIUZK010000138.1 GCA_903903635.1 uncultured Bacteroidota bacterium | reverse complement strand
CCGGTCAACAAGGTGCCTTTTGAGAATGAATACCTTGTCCTGAGCCTGGTAATTTTTCCGTTGTTTGCGCATGGTGAATTCCTCCGTGTTTGTACACTAACTCAAACATCTGAATTCTCCAATTCACGCTGAACCAAAACAGATAGCCTTCGTACGCAGGGTATACAGTGCAAGGTTACGGACTTCTCCAAAAAATTTGGTTCTCTGCTTAGTGGTACGCTTGCCGTCAAAAACGCGATACGTCAGTTTCGGCCTGACGTTATACACGTCCATGGTAGAGCTCCGGCTCTTCTGTGTTACCTGGGAGGCCGTATCCCCGACTGGTTTACCCTTCATAACACTCATTTCACTGACAGGGTGGGCTTTATGGACGTTGGCATGATTCGTCGTTTACTTTCGCCTATGGGAAAACGCTTCTTTGTTCTCGACGAAAAAGCGCGAATTTACCTGATGAAATCGATGGGGATAAGCCCTTCAAAAATTGAAGTTATCATTAATGGCGTAGATTGCGATCGTTATCGGGAACCGACAGCAGGGGAGCGGCAGCAGGCTCGAACTCGATTTGAAACTGAAGCAAACCAGACTCTTGTGCTTTTTGTTGGACGACTGCACCCGTCAAAGCAGCCAGGAGCAGTCGTCGCTGCCGCCAAAGCGGCTCTTGATGCGGGTCGCAGTGATCTCCGCTTTGTGCTCGTCGGAGAAGGAGAGCTTGAAAAAGATGTACGTCATGATATTGATGTCGCAGGCGTAAAGGATATCTGTACATTGTACGGTTGGATGGATCCGCTCGAGGCTTACTTTGCTGCCGATTTACTTGTTATGCCAAGCCTCTACGAAGGGTTCGGATTAGTAGCTGTTGAAGCGATGGCTACCGGTCTTCCTGTGCTGCGCTCACGAACAGGTGGCTCGGAGAAGATGATTATCGAAGGCAAAACAGGATTCTGTTGCGATACTGATATTCCCGGGTTTATTGATGTATTGATGCGCGTACTTACCAATCCCGAGCAACTTGCACCGATGCGTGTTTACGCTCGTGAGCTGGTTCAGACGCAATTGTCCTCTCAGGCACAGGCGAAAATGCTGGTCAAGCATTATTGTGCTCACCTTTGAGTTGTTTCAGAAAACGTTAACATGTGCTCTTTTAAGGTTAAATATTCCAATCAGATAGTGTTACTAAGCCTAAAATATCCTGATAAATGGGCCACAACCAATCGAAAACCACTCCTTTAGTCTCGGTTATTTTACCGGTTTATAACGCTGATGCATACGTGGCGGACGCAGTACAGTCAATCCTCGATCAGACATTTACGGATTTTGAATTCATTATTATTGACGACGGATCGACAGATAATTCTTTGTCAATATTGAAAGAACTTGCTCATCGTGATTCTCGCATTAGGCTATTGACTCGAGAGAACCATGGGCTTATTCGTACTCTGAATGAGGCGATTGATTTGGTTCGGGGTGAATGGATTGCACGTATGGATGCTGATGATATTTCAATGCCCGAAAGGTTTCAGAAGCAGCTCTCTTTATTGAAACAGAGTGGTGCCGATATTTGCGGTTGCTCGATGCAGTGTTTTGGTCAATGGACTGACGTATGGCGTTATCCTGCTACACATGAAGGCTGCGAGGTTCAAATGCTGTTTGATCCGCCGGTTGCACATCCTACTGTAATGGGACGATCACTACTTTTTAAGACTCTCTATTACTCTTTGGATTTTCCTCACGCAGAGGATTACGATCTTTGGCAGAGGGCAATTCGTGCCGGTTTTCTGTTTTCAAATGTCTCTGAAACTCTTTTGCGATACCGTATTTCTGGAACGCAAGCATCACGTATGAACAACAGCATTCAGATTGCTAATGCAAAAAGGGTTCAGGCAAGGCAAATGCTTGAAGTATTTCCCGATATTGATCAACGAAAACTTTATGAGGTGAGAGAGGCTGTCAGTTCCGGGAAAGGCCTGCTTGATAGTCACCAACCAGAGTTACGGTTACTGCTGGAACGTTATCATGCAGAAGGGAGGGATATTTTACTTCGTAAGATATATATAGCATTTTGCAATTGCGCAGGTTCATTGGATTGCCCTGGAAAGCAATGGAAATCCCTGATGCAAAGCACGAACGTCAAGGGTCAGTTCTTTCGTGGATTACATATTTCTATACTGGGATTATTTCGCCATAAAAAATAGCGACAATTCCTTGGCTTTCTTAATGAATTGCGATTATTTGTACATAACATATGCTTGTCTTAAAGCAAAATAAATCAGATAGTCAAGTATGAGTATAGATAGCGCTAATTTCTTTTGGTATGGAGCATCTCTTAGTCTTCAAGAGTATGTTTGTATTGCTTCATTTGTGCAAAAAGGATTTAAGGTTCGGGTATACTCGTATGGTGAATTAGACCTTCCAGAAGGTGCAGTACTTGCCGATGCGGCCGAAATATTGCCGAATACAGATTTGGGCAAGTATACTCATGCCGGAATGCCGGCAAATATTACTGCTTTTTCAGATGCATTCAGGTATAATCTATTAAAAAGAAATGGTGGATGGTGGTTTGATGCAGATGTTTTTTGTTTGGCGAATGCTGATAAATTCTCCGAAATTATAAAAAACAAATCCAGAAATATTTCAGTAGGGTTTGAAAGTCTTAATTATATCAATAATGCGGTATTATATTTTGATGATGAACAGTTATTAAATAAAATAATTCTTGAACTGGAAAATGCAGGTACTGAATTTGGGTGGGGTGCAATTGGCCCAAGGCTAATAACTCGCGTTATAGACGAATTGAAATTAAATGAATTTGTCGACCCTGCCGGGTTCTTTTATTCCATACATTATGATGATTTAAGACGAATGTATGATCCCTCTTCGCTTGAATGGTGTAAAGCAGTAAGCGCAAACTCATATACATTACATCTTTGGAATGAATATATAAAAGTGTATAAAATTCCCAAGAATTTTATACCTCCTGCTGGTTCTTATTTATACGGTTTATATTTGGAAAACTGTCCACAACTTGCCGGTCTGCCTGCTTTGCCATTTGAAACAGTTGATGTTTTATTTGATCATGTTGATATGAGAGATGAATACAAAAGATTGGTTGGTTTTGAACAAAAAATAAAAAATAATCTTATGGTAAAAAAGATGTTGGATTTGCGAAAAAAATTGAAAGGAATGTGACTTTCCATGATGTGCTTCACGATTGCTTGGCCGCTATTAAGTCAAGAGTCATTTTAAGGTAATCCATTGAAATTCTGAATCCCCCCTCACACGCATCCCCGACCACAAAGGCAT
>CAIUZK010000137.1 GCA_903903635.1 uncultured Bacteroidota bacterium | reverse complement strand
CACCCCTGCCTGAAGCTAAAAAAAGCTTCAGTCGGTCCCCTCCTAACAACAGTAGGGGAGCTGTGTTACGTGGCCCTTGTTATGTGGCCCGTGTTTTTTTACTCGTGTTAGAATGCTCTCCGAAATTCTACGGGATATGCGAAAAAAAGAACCACCTCCCCTTCGGGTTGAGCTGCACTCGTGCCTTTGCAGGCATCCTTGAAAAAAGGAGGAGTTAGGGTGAAGTAGAATGAGTTACCTGATTTGCGCGAGTGGACCACCCCTGCCTGAAGCTAAAAAAAGCTTCAGTCGGTCCCCTCCTAACAACAGTAGGGGAGCTGTGTTACGTGGCCCTTGTTATGTGGCCCGTGTTTTTTACTCGTGTTACGTAACTTGTGTTATGTGGCTCGTGTTACGCAGCTCGTGTTGTGTGGGGTGTTTTGTGGGGTGTTTCGTGTGGCTGCTTGCTTATGCAATGACTTGTGCCGGGGTTTGCGCAAGAGCGAGATAGGGTACAAGCGTGCTATGGCCACATGGGCAGGATAGTAGTAATGACCTCCGGACCCAAATAATTTTCAATTATTTTTTTTCTGGCTGATTTATTTTTGGGGACTGACGAAAAACAGTTGAAACATAGCTGGTTGAGTGCCGGGGATATTACACTTATCAAAAGGTAATTGCGTAATTTTGCAAATAGATTTTCAGCTTAGGTTTTTGATTATTGAATATTTTTATTACTTTTCACATTAATTGATACTTATATGGCAGCAGATCAGAGTACACAATATATATTCCTGGTAGACGATGAGCCTATCCAGAACGAAATGTTGAAAGATTACCTTTCAGAGCGGTTTCAGTTCAAGTTTAAAACTTATGAAAGCGGCGAGGATGCTATAAAAGATCTTAGTCTTAACCCGGTTATGATGGTGCTGGACTTTCATCTGAATTCGCACCTGCCCAATGCCCAGAACGGCCTTGAAGTGCTGAAGAAGGTATTGGAAATAAGTCCTGCCACACAGGTGATCATGCTATCGGGCCAGGACAAGCTGGATGTGGCTGTGGACAGCATGAAGAACGGCGCTTATGACTATGTGGTGAAGGGCGAAACCGCCTTCTCGCGCATGGAAAACATCATCAACAACATTGATGAACTGGAAGGAATAAAAACAGCCAATAACACTTACAAGAAGGTGATCTACGCGCTAAGCACAGCCCTGGCAGCAATCGTAATACTATCTATATACCTGGTTAAGCACATGCGCGATTAGTTGCACTCCGGGTTTGTAATAAACATATTGATATGACCTCCGGTATGCATAATACCGGGGGTTGTTTTTTTCCTGTTACGGGCAGATGAATCGGGGTATAAAAAAAAGAGACTGTGTGAAACAGTCTCTTTTTTAAGAACGCTAAATAGTTTTTACTTCTTTTTAGCGGCTGCCTTTTTCGGGCCAGCATTCTTTTTTGCTGCTGCTTTTGGAGCTGCTGCTTTCTTAGGAGCTGCTGCTTTTGGAGCTGCTGCTTTTTTCGGAGCTGCCTTTTTTGGAGCAGCTGCTTTTTTAGCAGGAGCCGCTTTTTTAGCTGGCGCTGCTTTTTTTGCTGGTGCAGCTTTTTTAGGAGCTGCTTTCTTTGGTGCAGGTGCTGCTTTTTTCGCAGGAGCTGCCTTCTTTGCTGTTGCCATAACTGTGAATTTAAGGGTTAAACAAAAATCTTTATGGCAAAATCGCGTTGGGGGTTAGGCCTCGGCGACTGCGGTATTAAACTCTTTAACTGATATTAATGTCTTGGTACGAGTTTTGCGAAATTCAACTAAACCGTCGGTAAGTGCATAGATGGTAAAATCTTTACCAAGGCCTACATTATTGCCCGGGTGAAAAGTAGTACCACGCTGGCGAACGATAATATTGCCTGATACTGCAGGCTGCCCTCCGAAAATCTTAACACCCAATCTTTTACTATGTGAGTCCCGGCCGTTCCTTACACTGCCTTCTCCTTTTTTATGTGCCATTATTTACTGTTAAATTCTATTTACAAATTAAAGTTAAGCTATTTCATTTATTTTTATGCGGGTAAGGCACTGGCGATGGCCATTTTTTTTCTGATACCCCTTACGGCGGTTCTTCTTGAAAATGATGACCTTGTCACCCTTCAGATGATCAAGTATTTCAGCCTGTACCTTCTTAGCATTATTACCAACTTTTATGTTGCCGTCACTGCTTACCATAAGAATATCTGAAAATTCAACCTTGTCACCGGCATTGCCTTCGAGGCGATGCACAAACAATTCGTCATTCTGTTTAACCTTGAATTGTTGTCCTGCTATTGTTACTATTGCAAACATGATATACCTAAAATATTTTCGCAAAGATAAAAGACTTTTTTATTTTAAACAATAAAATTTGTTATTATTTTTGAAAAAATCCCTTTGGCAATATTCTGATACAAAAATCCTATCGAAAAAATACACCATTATATATAGCAGACTGGTAGCATTGGACCCTAAAACATGCGGTACAGATACCTTTAGCCTACTACCGGAAATAAAGATACAACAAATGTATTGATTACTAAAAACAGGCTGATGGATACTTAGAACAATTACAGAGCGTGCTATGCAGCGATTTTTATTGTCTGCTATATGACGAAATATTACCGGAATAATAAAACCTTGTAATTAATATTAACTTTGGAATCCCAACAATAAAAACTAATGAAGATAAAGTCATTTTTGGCCAAGCCTTATGCATCCATAATTTATTCGCGCATAAAGAAAGGAATGGCCAGCGCTGTTGCTGATCAGCAATCAGTATTGCTTCAGTTAGTAAAGTCCGGCGACCGAACGGGCTTTGGGAAACAACATGATTTGCAGCAGGTAAAGACCTACGAAGACTTTAAGAAAGCAGTACCCATAAGAGATTACGAATCCTTCATACCTTATATTGATAAGATAAAAAACGGCGAACAAAATGTATTATGGAAAGGCAAGCCGATATATTTTGCCAAAACTTCGGGTACTACGAGTGGCGCAAAATATATTCCTATAACCAAGGATTCCATTCCTTACCAGATCAACAGTGCACGGGATACACTGCTTTGCTATATGGCCCAGACCGGCAATACTTCTTTTGCCGATGGTAAAATGATATTCCTTTCGGGCTCACCCGAAATGGAGCGTGTGGGCGGCATACCGACAGGCAGGCTAAGCGGCATTGTAAACCATTATGTGCCAAGATATCTGCGCGGCAATCAGTTGCCCTCGTACGAAACCAACTGTATTGATGACTGGGAAGCCAAGCTGGAAAAAATAGTTCAGGAAACGATGCATGAGAACATGACACTGATAAGTGGCATACCCCCCTGGATGCAAATGTATTTTGACTGGCTGAGCGAACGCAATGAGGGTAAGAAGATAAAGGAATTATTTCCGTCGCTGCAGGTAATTGTGCATGGCGGTGTGAATTTTGAACCGTATAAATCGAAACTGATAAATAGCATAGGCGGCGATGTGGATATGCTCGAAACGTTTCCTGCATCTGAAGGATTTTTTGCATTCCAGGACAGGGTTGGGCAGGAAGGTCTGCTGCTGAATACAAATGCGGGTATTTTCTTTGAATTTGTACCTGCCGATGAAATACGGAATGACAACCCTACCCGCCTGTCGCTTGGAGAGGTAAAGGTGGGTGTAAACTATGCACTGATAGTAAGCACCAATGCCGGGCTATGGGCCTACAATATTGGCGATACTGTTCGTTTTTTAAGTACTGATCCTTACAGGCTGGTAGTTACGGGCCGCACCAAACATTTCATATCAGCCTTTGGCGAGCATGTGATTGCCGAAGAGGTAGAGTATGCCTTGCTAAATGCATCGAGGGAATACAATACACACATTACGGAGTTTACCATTGCACCGGCCATACAGGTTACGGATGAACTTCCTTACCACGAATGGTTTATAGAATTTGAAACGCCTCCCGCTGACCTTGACGGCTTTGCCGACACAATAAATAAGTACCTCAAAGAAAAGAACATTTATTACAATGACCTTATAGCCGGGCATATATTGCAAACACTTAAGGTGCGGCCAATGAAGAAAGGCGCGTTTATAGAATTCATGAAATCGATAGGCAGACTGGGTGGACAGAACAAAGTGCCGCGGTTGAGTAACGACCGTAAGATAGCGGATGCGCTCGGGCAATGGATCCTGAAGTAATTCAGAATTGCCTGTTTTATTCCTGATCACTTTATTGGTTATTGTGTATTCAGTTGCACAAGGTCGGGAGCGGTAATATAATTGCTGGAGTACCTGTACCGGATGTTTGAATTGAGTATCAACTTGAAGCCCCTCATGTTATTGGGGGCAATAGGGAAGAAATAGGCCCTGAGCTCAATTGTCTCAAAAACAAGATTTTCATTACGCCCTCTGATACCTCCACCCATACTACTGTATAAGGCCGACTGATCGAAAGGTTTGTTCTCAGGGGTAATAAGTGTGAGGTCGGCATAAGGGAAGGGAGCAAACTGAAAACCAAGTAATCTGAACCGTAGGAAAAATTCTGTTTCGAGTTGAACAGAGAACCTGCGTGAGCCATATGCTGAGTCGGAAAGAAAGCCACGAATGCCATAGTAATTATTTATGCGAAGCGGGGCGTAGGTAACCCTGTTGTACAGGTGTGTATAGTTAATATTTATGTATTGCCTTATCTTGGTACTGTTAAGAAAGAATATGCGGCTGAAGGCTGTGGCGCCGAGCAGAAAGCTGCCATCCTGCACTTTATGGTTGTACAGAAATCCTCCGCTGCGCAAATAGAACTGAATGAAATCTCCATGACTGGTGGCCACATATTCGGATGCGCTGATCCCTGCATATGTCCGCTCCATATTTAACTGCTGATGCCAGCCGCCGGTCAGGGCAATGTTGTAGCCATAGGGCAGATCCTCGGTGGTACCAAAACCATAGATATATTGAGTCTTGAAATAGTCCTGCCTGAAGAATGTAAACTGCCCAAGCACAGCCCTGGAATTATTGAAAACGGGGTCGAAGTGATCGCCAACCTGCACGGGTACCTGCGAAAAATCGCGCTTGTAATAACGCAGGGCAAGGAACCGCCTGTCGCGGATGGTGTTGTTGGTAGCAGTAAGCAATTTGATACCGATATTGTATCCTGCCCAGACATCATAAAGATCGTACCTATACCTGAATACAGCGGGAGGAGGGACATTGTAAATGTTATAGTTTTCGTTGTGGCTGATGGTGAAGCCACCCGCATACCGGGAGTAAGGCGATATCAACAGCCTGCTCAACGACAGATATTCTGTTGATTCCTCCTGATGCGTGTAGGCGCTTCTGTTCATAACACTATAGCCAACTGTGGCATCTACAAAAGAATGCAGCAAATTATTCTTCCGGTATAAACCTCCGTAAGCAAAATTAGGATTCCGGTTATAATCATAAAGCCCTGTAAGCTCCAGTCGCTGTCCCATACCTGCAAAATTGGCATCGTAGAGATCAAGGTTGATATGGTTAGATCCTTCGGAGGCACCACCACCACCAATGCTGAAGAGGTCTTTGGTGAATACGGTAATGTCAACTGAGTCGGGGTTATTTCTCAGTGTATCGATGATGATACGCGCATCATTTATATAGCCCAGCGACCTGATAAACCGCTCATTATCGGCCACCATGTATGCATTGAGCGGAGTGTGCTCACGGATAAATAGATTATCGCGTATGACGAATTTACGGGAGCTTTTGTGCAGTCGGTTTCCGGCCCTGGCAGCCCAGCTCAGATCGCGCAGACTGGTATCGCGGAAGGACCTGTCGAAATTGATGGTTTCAATATAAATATTGCGGATGATCTTACCCTGATACCGCAGGTATGGATCCTCACTTTTCCCATTCATATAGCTGTTATCCTGACTGCTTTCCGGGGTCCGTTTTACCGAATTTACTGCCTGCTGAAAAATATTATTTACAAACTGGTTGCGGGTGAAATGAAGCTTGCTAAACGCGATACTATCCTCCTGACTCAAATGCTGGGCAAAGACCCCAAGAGGCCAAAAGATAGCTACTATAATTAACTGCGATATATAAGCTTTAGCCAGCAAAAATTCAGTTCTTTAGACAATTGTACATAAAACAAGTTTAGGATCGATTATAAAATAGCTCCTACCATCTTACTTTTTCAATTTCATTTTTATGATGTAAAAATCTTTAAACAATTCAATATTGCAGATTCTACACCTTGTAAAACATGCCTTCGCTAAAGCTATGGCAGTTAATAAAAGAAAAATTACTTCATAATATGGCAGTACCTATTTTGTCAGCGCACCTTAGGCAGCAAAATTGATGCCATGAAGTTAGACTTATCGGAGCGCTTATTGTTATAATTGAATTAAAGCACATGTATTGGTGGGAAACTCACGATCTCATTTAGGTGTAAACATTGCTTAAACACCCTGAATATTGTAATTGCAAAAAAAACCAACCTAATCGGAAAAAAGGCCGTCTATGTACAAGCATTCTGATTTTCTTAACAAAAGTGTCGCATGTGTATCATTTAAATAAAACACCGAAAACATTTTTAATATTTTTTAAATGTGACCCGAAAATACATGAAACAGACAGTATATTTTAGTATTATTGAAAAAATACTTCGTGTATTTTGTTAAAAAAACAAAAAATAATTATACATTTAAGAATCAGAATGTGTAGTCAGGAAATGAGATGAGTAATTTTTTTAAACGCTTTATGTTATGGACCCAAGGAAATTAATTTTATTGTGCATCCTATTTGCCGGATTATCGTTTCGCACAGATGCTCAGGGAACAAGCCCATGCCCAGTCAATATAGATTTTGAGGATGGCACTACAACCAACTGGAATTTCTTTATTGGAACATGTTGCCCTATTAGCACACCTACGTCAACACCTCCTATGCCGGGAAGGCATGAAATAACCTCTGGATCAGCTGTTGATCCTTATGGAGGGTTCCCGATAGTAAGCCCAGGTGGTGGTTTCTTCTCTATGCATCTGGGAAATGACACTACCGGCGCTCAGGCAGAGAAAGCACGCTACTATGTAGATGTTCCTTCAGGTGTACTTAACTACTGCCTTGTATACCGCTATGCGGTAGTACTGGAGGATCCCGGACATAGTCCTGCAGACCAGCCCCGGTTTGAGGTAAACGCTACAGATTCTGCAACAGGCGCTATTATTCCCTGTGCTTCTTACAACTATGTAGCCACATCCGGCTTACCCGGATTCCTCGCCTCATCTGTTCCTTCACGATCAAGTGGCCTAACTGATATAGTATATAAGGACTGGTCTACTGCCAGTATCAATCTATCAGGCCTTGGCGGAACAACAGTGGCGATAGATTTTGCCAGTGGCGACTGCGCCCTTGGCGGCCACTTTGGATATGGTTACCTGGACATGAGTTGCGGCCTGTTCCAGATTGCGGGTATGACCTGCGATGATACAGCAACTACCATTACCCTTACTGCACCCGATGGATTTGAAGGTTATCATTGGTATGACTCTTCAACTTTTACCATTTTATATGGTTCTACACAAACAATAACTATTCCTATTCCTCCCGGCGCAACTACCTTTGCCGTTGTACTCACACCTTATACCGGCTACGGTTGCCCTGATACACTGTATTCAAGCATAAGACCAAGCCATTTGGTACTGAATCCTACGCATGACACAGCAATATGCGGTTCTGCATCTGTTACACTGACTTCAGGGGCTACCGATATTGCACCGCCATTAACCTATATCTGGTCCCCCGCAACAGGTTTAAGCTGTACCACATGCGCTAATCCTGTTGCAACATTGGTGGGAACCACAACATATACTGTAACGGTTACCGATGCTGCCGGATGTTCCAAAACTGCCACAATCCGCGTCAGTGTAGATCCTGTCAGCGGTTCAGTTACATCTGTTAATGATACTTGTTTTGGTTACAACAACGGATCGGCAACGGAAACGGTAGCCGGGGGGTTCCCGCCTTTTACCTATTCCTGGACTACGGTCCCAGTTCAGACACTAGCAACGGCAACCGGGCTATATGCGGGCACTTATTCTGTAACTGTAACAGACAATATTGGCTGCGCATTTACCAATGTGGCTACTATACTTGACGGACCCGTAACGGTTATTACTGTAACAGGCTCCACTGGTCCTACGACCTGTGGCGGCTCTGATGGAACAATAACGCTTAACGGGCTCATACCCGGAAGTTCATTTATTGTAAAATATACTTTCGGAGGTGTGATGTATACTCAAACTCTTATCGCATCCGGCACCGGTACTGTTACCTTAACCGGCCTTGCACAGGGTGTGTATACCAATATCGGAATTATCACTACTCATTGTCCTTACAATACTGTTGGACCGACAACTTTGTCTGACCCTCCATGTCCTATTATCTACTATATCGGCAGCAATACGCCTGTATGTCTTGGCTATCCGCTTGATCTGTACGCTACAACTTCAGACCCGGGTGTAACGTATAGCTGGGTAGGCCCGACAGGTTTTACTTCAGGATTTCAAAACCCTGTAAGACCAGGGATGAATTATATTGATACCGGCTATTATCATCTTACTATTGTTATACACAATTGCTTTGCCCGGGATAGTACTTATGTAGTGGTTAAACCGCTTCCTATACCTTCAATGAGCAGCAATACACCTGTGTGCAGCGGCGATACATTGTACCTAAACAGTTCCTCTTCCAACGGTGCAAATACTTATGTATGGAATGGCCCCGGAGGCTTCTATTCAAACAATCAGAATCCGGTTGTACCAAAATCAGATGTTAGTGGTTCAGGGACTTATACTGTAACAATGACGTTAAATGGTTGTGTTGCCATTGACAGCATGAACGTAGTTATCAACCAAACACCAGACAGTCCAGGTACACTTAATCTGGAATATTGTCAGAAGGATCCGACTGTGGCACTTACAGCCACAGGTATTAACCTGACATGGTACACCCAGCCGGTTGGTGGTTCAGGAACAGTAGTTCCGCCAATACCACCTACGCTGCTTGAAGGAACCACAACATGGTATGTAAGCCAGACTTCGCCTGAAGGTTGTGAAAGTATAAGAAATCCGATTCATGTTCAGGTTGATTATCTTGCCGATCCGTATATTGATCTTCAGGATAGTGTGATTTGTATGGGTAATACATTCCTGTTCTACGCCAAAAATACAGGAAATGATATGACCGGGATAAGGTGGGCATTTGAAAACGGGGATTCAATCCATAATGTAAATCCTCTGCGTTATTCATTTGCCGCTGCCGGAACTTATACAGTTTCTGTTACTACCTATTACAAGGTTTGTCCGGTTCAGAGCACATCCAAAACTATTACAGTTTATAATCAACCTTTAATAGATCTTGGACCAGATACAACCATTTGCCTGGGCAGTACTCCAATAATTTTCAAAGACAATTACAACCCGAAAAATGTAACAAAGTGGTTGTGGAGTACAGGTGAAACCGGTTCTACTTTAACTATTACAAGACCTGGAACCTACTATGTGAGAGTGTCGATAAGTGGTTGTGTAACTACCGATACAATTCATGTGGGCAATGATTGCTACCTTGATATTCCAAATGTATTTTCGCCAAATGGTGATGGTATGAATGATTATTTCTTCCCACGCCAATCGCTTACAAAGGGACTTACCGGCTTCAAGATGGACATCTTTAACCGTTGGGGACAACAGATATTTACCACATCAAATATCGACGGTATGGGATGGGATGGTAAATTCAACAACGAGCCACAGCCAGAAGGTGTGTACATTTACGTGATAGAGGCTACCTTTAGGGACGGTCAGAAAGAACAGCATCAGGGTAATATCACGCTGCTGAGGTAGTGAACGAATAAAGTGCCCTTTCGATTGTTGCCGTAATATTGATCTGGTAACAATTGAACAATGAAAGAATAGAAACTGATCAAAAATAATAAGCGCCACAATTACTACATCATGTAGCCGTTGTGGCGCTTTTGTTTTACTGCTTTATATCAATGCATCAGAAAAAACACAGGGAAGGCTGTATGGCTACCCTATCATTCATTACCACTTCTTTTTGAAATCTCCGCGGCTAAAGAACTTTTCTATCAAACAGTACAGCACAATAAAGAAATAGCGGCTGCCCATCTCCCGTATTTTAAGGTTCGATTCGCCATGCTTGCGGTTTTGCCAGGAGTTGGGAACGATCGTATAGGAATATCCCCGCACAATGGCTTTTAATGGCAGCTCTACAGTGAGATTGAAGTGAGGTGACATAAATGGCTTAAGTCCCTCCATTGCCTGCCGGGAATACAACTTAAACGCATTGGTGACATCATTGTACCTGATCTTGAACACAAAGGCAATCATATTGTTCACAAACCGGTTGAGGAAGAGTTTATTTTTGGGATAGTTAATTACCTTGCCGCCTTTAGCAAAACGGTTACCAAATACACAATCCACTTTTTGCTCAATCATGGTATTATAAAAACGAACAAGGTCGGAGGGCGCATCAGAGAGATCGGCCATAACAATTGCAACACAGTCACCGGAGAAATTCTCCAGTCCTTTCCGGATGGCATACCCAAAACCATTGTGCGGGGCAGGATTGAATATTGTGCGAAGTGTAGGTATGGTTTGCTGCAACTGCTGTATCACCTCAATGGTGTTGTCTTTTGAATTATCATTCACAACCAGTAGTTCATGATCTATATTGTTTGCATGCAGTTCGGCATAGAACGCCTGAAGGGTATCAGGCAGGTTCTGTGCTTCGTTATATGCAGGAATGACTACGCTTAATTTCATTTTAAAAATTCAAAAGGCAATATCAGATCAATTGTAACAAGGTAATAATAAATTTATCTCATTACGACTTACTTAAACCCTGGTTTTCATGTTGTCAAAAATCTGCTCCATGGTAGTTTCCAAAGAGTATTTGTAATCCCAGCCCGGATAATGCGATTTGAATTTTGCCACATCAGAAATGTACCAGATATGGTCGCCGCTGCGGTTGTTATCGGTATAGCTGTAATTCATTTTGTTGCCGGTTATTTTTTCACAGATCTCAATGGCCTCAATCATACTGCAATTGGAAAAACGACTACCGCCGGCATTGTAAACCTCACCGCCGCTGCGTGGTTGCTGATAAAAATGCCAGAACATATTGACGAGATCCCAGCAATGAATATTATCGCGCACCTGCTTGCCTTTATAACCAAAAATCGTGTAATGATTCTTTGTGATGGCACACTTCATGAGGTAAGACAGAAAACCATGCAACTGTGCTCCTGAATGCTGTGGCCCTGTAAGACATCCTCCCCGGAATACAGCGGTGTTCATATCGAAATAGCGACCGTATTCCTGAACCATTACATCGGCTGCCACCTTTGAGGCCCCGAATACGGAGTGTTTTGACTGGTCAATACTCATATGCTCATCAATCCCTTCTTTGAAGTAAGGATGGCTCTCCGCAATCTCATATCTTTTTTCCAGTTCAACCAGCGGCAGAAAATTTGGGGTATCGCCATATACCTTGTTGGTGGAAGTAAATATGAATACCGCCTTAGGGCAGTGCAAGCGTGTCAGTTCGAGGAAATTGAGTGTGCCATTGGCATTGATGGTAAAGTCGGTAATCGGCTCTTTTGCCGCCCAGTCATGACTGGGTTGGGCTGCCGTGTGTACCACAATCTTTATGTCGCTGCCATACTCTTTGAAAATAGTTTCCAGGCTTGCATAATCGCGAATATCATGGTTATACGCTTTATAGTTGCTGTATTTGCTCTCAAGCACAGCTTTGTTCCACCGGGTAGATGCTTCGGGGCCAAAAAAATAAGCCCGCTGGTCGTTATCTATTCCGATTACCAGGTCCATTTTATCAGAAAGAAAACTCACGCTTTCACTTCCAATAAGTCCATTTGACCCGCTTACAATGGCTATTTTCATGCGTTCAATATTGGTTTAAGTTGTTGCTCATTTTTGCGAATCCAGTTGAAGGTATCGGTAATGATATCATTTACCGACCGCATGGGTTGCCAGCCGGTATGGCTGGTTATTTTCGTATTATCGGTTATATACAGCGGTATATCTCCCTTCCTGTTTTCCATAACAGCAGAAGCGCCTACTTTATTGCCTGTAATACCGGCACAAATACCGGTAAGCTCCTGCAATGAAACACTGGAGGCCAGTCCACCGCCGGCATTGAAAGTGCAACCATTCACTTTGTCGAAATGATGCAGTTCGTAATCAACGAGGTCAAATAGGTCGAGAATATGCAAGGCATCCCTTACCTGCTTGCCCGTGCCGCCATAACCAAAGTAAGCCACATCGCGCTTCCAGAAATGACGGGCCACCCAAAGCGTAATGACACCCTGGTCTACCTTGCCCATCTGGTAAGGACCGGCAATAACACCACAGCGGTTGATTACATACTGCACATCAAAGAACTCCCTGAATTCTTCAATTATCAATTCTGAAGCCAGTTTCGTTGTACCATAAACCGAGCGGGCCTTATCTAACGGAAACGCTTCACTAATGCCACGCGTACTGATGCCGGCCAGTGATTGGTTGCCGGATATTTCGAACCTTGTTTCGCCCTCAGTATAATTAATATGCTCCAGGCAGGAAATGGGATAAACCCGGCTGGTGGAAAGAAAAATAAACTTTGCACCAGTGCGGGCTGCCAGTTCCAGCGTATTGATCGTACCGTTAAGATTAGTATTGATCACATAGCTCAATGCCGGTCCGGTACCTGCCATTACCGACGGCTCTGCAGCGGCATCAATTATGAAGTCGAATTTATAATCAAGTTGCAGGTCTTCCGGATTACGGATGTCTCCATGAATAAATTCTACACCGGCTTCTTTCAGGCGGGGAATATTAAGCTCAGAGCCTCTTCTTTTTAGATTATCCAGCGCCACCAGACGGTATGCGGGATATTTTTCCTTCAGCAATAAGGAAAGGTTTGATCCGATAAATCCGCAACCACCTGTTATAAGTATAGATGTACTGGTCATTATAAAGTATTACAAAGATAAAGCAATAACCACGCCATACATGCCAATCGGGAACCAGATACAGCCAGAAACTGCATAGCTGAAAATACACCTCTTAAAAATCAACAGGCGGCATAAATTAATTGGTGTAAGTACACCCAAAAAAGGCCGCCCTGGAATAGGGCAGCCTCAAATATGATATATAGACTAGCTAAATTGATTAATACCAATAGTCATGTCCCCAGCCCCAAGCTTCGTGCTGAGCAGCAAGAACATCTCTCTTCCATGCTTTCTTACAAGCTTTGCGCCTTTTCCTTTCAGAAGCAAATGGCCTGCAGCACTCAATTTCAGCAGCAAGACACTCTTTTTTCTGCCTCTTCAGTTCCTTTTTCCAGGCCCTGTAGCAACTGTAATCGCTATGACAGAATTCATGACTACGCCACCAGCATCCATGCTCATGACCGCAATGTTTTGATTCTTTTTTACATTCACTTTTTTCTTTGTCCTGTGCAGTAGCGCAGAATGCACCAAAGAGCATCAGCGTCAAAATTGGAATAAGGATCGATTTTTTCATAAATTATCTGATTTGGGAACCAAAGTACCTAATAAAATTTTGAAATCCAAGAGATACCGGAAATAATATTCAATTTTTTGTTTCCGGTATAAAATTTTTGCTTTTTTAGCGGGGATTAATTTCGTCTGAACTATCTCATTTTCAGGAATTAATACCAATAATCGTGAATTTTTCCTGTTTCTTTATGATGCCCAAGAATTTTATCCCTTTTTATTGTCTTGCGTTCAGACTCCCTTAGTTTGCGACGGGATGCCATAGGAAAATCATGCTCAAGCGCCTTAGCCTGGCACTCTTTTTTCTTCCTTTTCATATCCTTCTTCCATGCCCTGAAACACTTAAAATCACTGCTGTAGTAGTCCTCCATATGTTTGTTGTAGGAGAAATCCTCTATGCATTTGCAATAAGCATAGTTAGAAGTTACCTTATCCTGTGCATGAGCACCTGCAGCGCCCAATACAATAGCAGCACAGGTAATAAACAGGTATTTTTTCATCATTATAGTTTTTTATGCCAACAAAATAATTAATAAGCAGTAAATAAACAAACCAACATTGATTTATTATTTTTTAGCCAGCCCGTATAGTCCGATCTGATCATCAGTATACATAGCCTCACCCTGAACCGGCAAAGATTCCTTTACAGCATGTATCCTGCTGTGATAGTTGCTGCCGCTTTTGGGAGCAGGCGACAGATCTTCAGCCCCATCTTCATCGAAAGGTACAGATGAAGTATCGGCAACCGGTATAATGGAAAGATGATGACGATGATGAAAATTAAAACTTGCACCAATATTGATGCCGTATGAATTTTCATTGGAACGGGTAATGCTGTTTACCATAGGGTCGTACTGCCCTACATTATCTGTAATGCGGTAATTTACAGGCGGGTTGTTGCGGAAGCTCTGCACCATATAATAAGCGCCAAGATTGACTGCGAAATGCTCGGTAAATGAATAACTGAAGGAAGGACGTATCAGCAACCCTATTGAGCCTTTAATATCCTGAACATTACCTGATGTACTGTTGGGTTTTACGCCCAGCCCTACATTGTAGCCCTGCGCCCTTAAGGAATTGAAATAACTCTGCACAGTAGCCGCAGGATATGCGCCTCTGGTCATGAGCAAATCGCCGGCGGCCGGAGTGGACTGGTAATCATATACCGGAACCAGATTGCCCTGAACGCCTCTATACTGGTAAATAGCTTCGTAATCGAAAGCCGCATTTGTTTTGTAATGATTGCTTTCAACAATATTGATCAGTATTCCGGCATCGGTATTAAAGCCTAATTTTTCGGAGAAACTGATTTTATACTTGAACAGAATCGGAATATTGATGTTGGATGTAGCGAGTGTTTCTTTTATCTGGCCTGTTGAAGTCACCGACTGACGGAAAATGTTATTAAATGCATCAACCGATTTATACTCGATATGGAATTTGTCCATTGTAAGTTGTCCTGTCTGGTAAAAATACATCAATCCTGTACCGATACCGTACCT
The DNA here is from genome assembly GCA_903903635.1 of uncultured Bacteroidota bacterium. Taxonomy (GTDB): domain Bacteria; phylum Bacteroidota; class Bacteroidia; order Chitinophagales; family Chitinophagaceae; genus Nemorincola. The sequence continues at coordinate 45,875 of CAIUZK010000137.1, read as the reverse complement.
GCCTGCCAGATCGAAATAATAGCCTATTTCGGCATCAACACCATAAGAGTACCCATTGCTGAATTTCATGCCGCTGATATTGGTATTAAGCGGGTCGGTGTATTTGGAAACCAGGTTGATACTGCTCAGATTTTTGATCTCCCGGCCATACGTGTGGTTTACATCTATGCACACCCTCGATAAAAAACCGTGTTGGTGTTCATGTATCTCCTTTGGTGGAAACAGCTTACCGGAAGGCTCCTGATCATATTCAGGATTAATATTCTGGGCATGAGCGCCCACAACACCAACCATAGCCAAAATAAAGAAAACTACTTTTTTCATCCTTAATATTTTAATCACCGGCTTTTTACAAACCTGACAGTACCAACAATAATATCGTTACTTAAACTACTTACAAAATATAGCCCTGCAGACAATGCCGATACATTTACCTCAACATTCGCTGTGGCATCATTACAGGTTATCAATACTTTTCCTGTGACATCAGTTATCACCAGCTTACTACTGCCAATGCCATTATTGTTTATTCTGATCACATCGCCGGCGGGGTTAGGCGCCACTGTCAATGATGCCATAGCGGACAATGGTTGTACACCTACGGTATTTCGCGGACCATTAAAATAGGTCTTTTGCATACAACCGTCTTTAGTAGTAATGACCCAATAATATTTATGCAGAAAATCGGGTACAGCATCAGGATAACTCTGGAATATAGCACTGTCAATGAGGGAGGAATCGAGCGTAACAACATCGTCATACCCCCACTGATAAGTGTCTTGCGTATTATCCTGCAGCACAAATTGGTTGTTATAATAAACTACGGTAAGCGCAGGCAATGATGCCGGAGCAACAGATACATTATACGTACTGCCGGCGGCGCATATAGTACCACCACCCACAGTAAGTGTAACTGATGCTGCACCTGCATAAGGGAAACTAACCAGACAATACTGCCCTGAATCGCCTACAGCCGAAACCAGGGCATTGGCAGCACTCCATGTATAGGTAAAACCTGCTGCAGGTGTGCTGGCCGCGCCAAAATTCTGGCATTGTACTCCGGCGCATAGGTTGGCCGGAGCGACCGTAGTTATTGCCGTAGCCACTGATTGCGGAACAACAGTGACATTCAGATTACGTGAGGAGGTACAGCCATTGGCGGCAAGTGAGAAAGCATAAGTTACTGTGATTGGCGCAACAGTAGTATTCACCAGCAGCTCGCTTATTGTACCGGTACCGGAAGCCGTAACAGAAGGAGTAATGCCGGCAACAACCGCCCTGGACCATGAAAAAGTAGTACCCGGTGTGAGGCTCCATGGGTAATAATGATACAGACTGCCTGAGCAAGATGAATCGGATGTGGAACCACCTAAGCGCGGAGTTGGATGTACAGTTACAATTACGTTCTGAGCAGTGCTGCAACCATTGGCTGAAACCGTGTAAATATAGGTGGCATTTACATCATAATTGGTGTAATTGCCCAGCGTTTCGTTAGGGTTATCAGCGCCGCTGACAGTAGGATTGGATATGCCGGGTACATATACCCTGTGCCATGCAAAACTACAACCGGGAGTAACACTGGTTGGCACATAACTGAATACCGACTGATCGCATATGGCCGGAGCAGTAAGTGAACTGCTGAGTACCGGTGATGGATTTACAGTAACCACAATCATGGTTTGAGCAGTTGCACCACCATCCGAAACTTCAATGATAAACGAATCGTTACCGGAAAAACCGGTTGTTGGTGTATATGTCAGCCATGAAGGAGTAATAGTACCGCCTGATGAAGTAGCCATAGCGGGGAAACCGGATAAACTGCCATGAGCAGGCGCTGTTAAGACATACCATGTTTCTGTTTGTCCTGCATCCGAATCGGTAATAGCCAGGTGACTATTAATAGCAACAGTAGCCGAATTTTCACAAACCACCAGTTCACTTCTTATTCCAGCGGCAAATACCGGGGCATGATTACTGGAAGGAAGAGCCCTTGCGGGTATGCCCGACAGCAAAATAACACCACAAAAAAATAGAGAGATGAACCAGCGCCCTTTTACATTTTCGAAAAGGTTGCCCTTATGCAGGCCTGATATCCCTTTGGTTATGAACATAACTTACCTAAATAAAGAGGAAAATTACAAAAAAATACCCATAAGCAAAAGCAATTTGCCATTTATGTGTTAAACTGTTCTATAATGGATGCGGCAAGTTGTACAATTTTAAGCTACTCAGTATTTTTGCACTGTATGAATGAAAACCAGCTAAAAGACCCCCTTCATGGCCAAACGCTTGAGATGATACTGAACCACCTGGTAAGTCATTATGGCTGGGAAGAGATGAATGAACGAATAAGAATAAATTGTTTTTACGAGAACCCTTCCATAAAATCAAGTCTTAAATTTTTAAGAACCACACCCTGGGCCCGCAAAAAGGTAGAAAATCTATACGTGGAATCATTGAAAAAATGAATTAAAAAAAGATTTTTTCGTCTTTAACATTTTTTCACAAATTTCTGGCACAGCTTTTGCATTATAACTTTCAAAACCGCAATTATGACTAAGAGAACTGTAACCTACTTCAGCAAGAACAAAGCACTGAAGATACTGGAAAGACCAATCGATGTAGATCTGCAAACCCTGCTTAGTGCAACCTTTGCACTATCGAGGAATCATGTAGTGAAAAATCACATCCAGAATACCATATTACAGCTTACTGCGCCTGAATACAGGCTGACGGCATAAGCTAAATCGTAATTATTACCATTTAATTGGGTAATATACGCTCAGGAACATGTGAGGACAGATGGAAAAGGAAGTGAGGGTACGGTATGTCCATACATATAGCATTTAATACTAAAAAGATATTTCAAAAAGCGTTAGGGTGTTTTTGAATGAAGAGTGAGTGAGTGAGTACTAATAATAAAAGCGCCTTTCCAGGCGCTTTTATTATTTTATAACATTCTATCCTGTTAGCGGAAAGTATTTCCGGGATTTGGACTTTCGTCGAAACGGGGACACATAACAGGATCGCGTGGATTCTTTTTGTGAACATAATTACCTTTTACATACAAAGTAATTTCGGTAGCCGAAGCGCCACCTGCCTGAGAACCCAGTGATGAATTATTTACATCATAAGAGAATCCGAGTGTTGTGTTTTTAAAATCTATTTTGAAAGTTGGTATCACAGCATCCTGATAACGGGCAAGTAATCCGAAATGGAAAGCGAAAATACTAGGCAGACCGATCTGAGGTGCACGATAAGTAAATAAGCCACCGAAAACAAACTCACTGTACGGATGCTGGTTACTGTAATTTGCATGAGCAGTAAAGCTAAAATTTTCGCTTATCGGGCAATGGAACCCTGCGTTAAGTTCTACCTTCATCGGTAGCTTCACCAATACATCACCACCACTGAAAATTTCGGTAGGACTATTGATGTGATAAACTGCCGCTCCAAGGTAATAATTCAAGGTACTATAGATGTCAAGAGAACTATTCAGACTAACACCGGCGCCAATATCATAATTACGAAGACTTCTGTAAGTATTATTCTCCATTGTAGGATTGGTGGGCGCATAAGAACTGTTGACATACTGACTGCTGAAGGTCATCAGTGTCATATCCACATTCCTGGATATCATGCCACCTGTAAAGCCAACCGACAAATAAGTATTGTGAACATCTTCCAAAGCCTTGTTGAAAGCAATAGCCGGATAAATCTGGGTACTGGTAAAATTGATGGTACCTGCCTTATCATAGGTAAGCGCCATACCAAAGCTCACATAGTCGCCGGCCTCCCTGTTTACAAGCACGCGTGTTTCGCCCGCCACCATAGTAGTGCTGAATGGTGTAGCCACCGTACCCCACTGGCTTCGGTAATCCACGCCATATTTATATTCTCCGCCAATAACTCCTGTAAGCCCCGGATTATGAAATATTTCATTCTCATAAAACTGTGAGAAATGTATATCCTGCGCATGGCTGCCAATACTGGTAGCCAGTAACAATCCTGTAGAAAATATAGTTAGAATCCGCTTCATTTTTTTACATCTTTTTTAATCGCAAAATAATGTATTACCTCACCAGAGAGATGTCTCCCTTATACTTAAACTCTGTTCCGCCAAGTTCACATTTGGCCTTAACTATGTAAACAAATACATCTGGTTCAAGTACAAGCCCCTTATAAGTACCATCCCAGCCATAAGCGGCATCATTAGGAGGAATATTGTGCTCTTCCCACAACAACTCACCCCAACGGTTGTATACCTGGAACAAGGTTATCAGACTGATACCCTTGCCACTTACCCAGAAGCGGTCGTTGATACCATCTCCATTTGGTGTAAAGGTATTAGGTACAAATATCTGGCTGTTATCGCAAACCATATTCAGTGTTACTGAATCTTCGGAAATACAATGATAGATAGACGATACAACTACTTTATAGGTAGTGTTCACCGTTGGAATAGCTACCGGATTGAGGCAACTATCGCAAGACAATGTATTAGCCGGAGCCCACACATAATATAGTACAGGGGTATTGGTAACCGTCGCGGTTTCCTGCGTAGGCGTTCCTGCCACTATTGTTTCTGATCCCGGCGTAATAGTAATCACCGGATAAGGCTGAACAAACACTGTAATCTGCATGGTTGTATCGAAACATGCATTTTCATGCACATGCACCGAATAAGTAGTAGTAACATTTGGAGTTGCAATAGGATCCCAGATATTTGGATTATTCAGAGAGTTTGCCGGTGTCCATGTATACGATGGAATATCCAAATTGCTGGTAACACTATGACTCATAACATAAAGCTGTGCGCTGGTACCAATACAAATGTTTGTATCGAGGGCAATGCTGTTTACGTTGGTATCCAATACCGACACCTTCACCTTGAATGAATCGAGGCAACCGTATTTGGAAATTGCTATAAGCCTGTACACCAGATTTGTTGTATCGGTCACGATCGGGTTTTTAACCGAGTCGTTGGATATAAACAGATTAGGCGACCATGCAAATGTAGTGGAAGTAGAATCCACACCGGTTACATGGGCATGTAACTGCAGCGGTGTACCATAACAGAGTATTGCCGGATTTGGTGTTACCAGAATAATAGGCAACGGATTAACATTAACCGTGAAGGTAACAGAATCCTTACAGCCTATATCATCAATAGCAATACCATAATAGGTAGTTGTTACAGTTGGTGTGGCTATGGTGGTATCACATATTACACAACTCAGGGAAGCAACAGGATGCCAGTTGAAATAGGTACTATCGCGGCCCGAAGCCCTAAGTGTATCATGATCACCAACGCAAATGCTGTCTCTGCCTATAACTTTAAGGTGCAGGAAGGTGCTGTCTACCAATACTGTTATTGTACTTGTGCTATCGCAACCCCACTGTGAAGTTCCTGTTACAACATAAGTAGTTGTAAGGGTAGGTGAAGCAATAACCCTAGCTCCGGTAGTGGCACTCAAACCAAATGAAGGCGACCATGTATAAGTGGCCAACGGTCCGGCGCCGGTAGCCAATAATGTATCACTGGCACCTATACAGATTACTGTCGGGTGCGTCTGTGTTAGTATTATTGTCGGTATCGGCTCAACAGTTACAGTGAGTCCGGCAGAACAACTGGTTACCGGCAAAGTATACATTATAGTATCCACCCCTGTAGTAATACCTGTAATGAGCCCTGTATTATCTATGGTAAGTATAGAAGGATTTGTTGAACTCCATGTACCACCCGGTGATGCATCTGTTAAAACAATACTGCGGCCTACACAAATATAATGTGGCCCGAAAATTGGTGTTGGCGTGTGGTTTACTGTGACAATAAATGTCATCGGACAACCAGTCGGCAAAGTATATCTTATAGTATCAACACCCACCAACAATCCGGTAACCAAAGCCGTTGAATCATCTATTGCGGTAACTGAAGCATGAGCGTTTGTTACGGCCCAAAATCCACCACTGGTATGGCCGGTAAGAATTATCGATGCGCCCTCGCAGACTTCAGAAAGTCCATTTATGGTTGGCAGCGGATGCACTGTTACGACAATATAGGTACGGCAGCCCGTAGCCGGAATGGTATAGAATACGGTATCTACACCAGCTATCCTGCCACTATCTACCGCCGATGAACCACCAACACCAACAGTAACACTCGTTATCGTATCGGCAATATTGTTGGCGGTACTCCAGAAACCTACACCATGTGTGGAGTCCTGCAGCAAGGTTATTTGCCCGACACAAACAGTATCTGCACCATAAATAGGATATAATGAGTTGATCTTAATTACCTTGATTTTAGAAACGCAACTTGTGGCGCCTACAGTATAGATAACTGTATCCAGCCCCTCGTGCACACCCAGCACAGTACCGGTCAAAGGATCAACAGTGGCATTGCCATTGGTGAATGAATAAGTACCTGATAAAGTTGTTTCATGCAACTGAATGGTATCGCCCATACAAACACTGTCTTTACCGGTAATGCTATCAGGTAAAGGATTTACAGTAACAATATGAAAGTTACCGCAGCCGGTAGGCATACTATAGAATATGGTATCTACACCCGGACCATATCCGGTAAATACCTCTGTGGTAGTAGACGAAGGAGTCAGAATGCCGTTAGACGATGACCCTAGTGTCCAGGTACCGCCGGGAATAGTTGTGGTAATAGTAATGGAGCCACTATCGCAAATAGCAGTAGGACCAGACAATACCGGCACCGGATTAACCGTAATTGCAAAGGTGGAAACACAACCTGCAGGGTTGGTATAGGTTATCGTTACTGTACCTGCAGTAATTCCCCAAACGTTAGCTGTGTCACCTATAGTTGTCCATCCATGTACATGTGCTATGGTGGAATCACTAGGTACCCAGGTTCCGTTTGGTGCAGAATTGGATAGACCAATGGTATCACCCAGACAGAAAGTATGCGGCCCGATAATGGGTGCATTTTGAAAAACCGTGAAGTTACGGGCAACCCTGCAACCGCCAGGACCAGTATAATAAACTATTGTGGAACCTAAAAGTACACCGGTAACATCGGCATAGTCGAGACCAGAAATAACACCTGATGAAGTGATAATAGCCCTGGTAGTATCTGCAACACTCCATACCCCTCCGATTAACGAATCGTAAAGACGGATAGTTTGCCCCGAACATACTGCTGAGTCAGAAAAAATAGGTAATGGATAAGCATTAACTGTAACAGTAAATGTAGTATAACAACCCGATGTAGAGGTAAAAGTAATTGTAGCCGTACCCGCTGAGTTGCCAAATATCCATACCGAATCGGAATAGGTAGTTAATCTAGGCGCCACGGCAGGGTCGGAAGTTGACCAGGTTCCGCCGCCTGTTGTAATATCGGTTAAGAGCGTACTATCACCAATGCAAATATTATGGCTACCTGAAATCGGAGAAGGCAACGGATTAACAGTTACCACAAAAGAAACCCGGCAACCATGCGCATTAGTGAAATGAATTGTATCAACCCCTGATCCAAAACCAGTAACCATTCCGGTCGGATCAACTGTAGCAATACCTATGTATACGCTAGTCCAATATCCAACACCACTATCAAGCAAAGGAATACTCTGACCAACACAGACTGAGTCAGGCCCTGTAATCGGACCGGGTAAAGCGTTTACAGTAACCGCATAGGTAGCAATACAATGACCCGGCATAATAGCATAAGTAATGATAACCACACCGCCCGCTACACCGATAACATTACCGGTAACCGAATCGACAGTTGCAATGCCTGGATTGCCCGAACTCCAATGGCCAAACGGAGAGCCATCGAATAATAATATTGAGTCGCCAACGCAAACAGAATCCGGACCGGTGATTGGACCAGGTAAACCATCGACTGTGACAACTATTGTTGCCGCACAACCATTAATTAGTGTATAAGAAACTAAACTAGTACCCACCGATGTTCCGTGTAAATCTCCGGTAGTAGTAGTAAAAGTACCCATAGGATCGACTGTAGAAGTCCATGCGCCGCCTAATGTAGTATCGGTAAGCGTAGTGATCTGACCCAGACAAATTTCGGTAAGACCTGTAATAGGAGCAGGTACCGGATTTACTGTGATAATAGTATCGGTAATACAACCTGCTCCAAAGCCACCAGGAATAGTATAGGTAACCATATCATTGCCGGGAGCCACACCATAAAAAATACCTGTCAATGGGTCAATGGTTCCGATACCTGGACTAATGCTGGCCCAAGTACCTCCGGGAGTTGCGTCTGTCAATGTATCGAAGGAACCCTGACAAACAACATATGGAGGAGACTGAATAGGCGCCGGAAGCGGATCTACAGTAATAGTAGCAGATACTGAACATCCTGAAGGCAGTGTGTAAGAAAGTGTTGCTACACCTGGCATATAGGCATGCACCTTGCCTCTGCCTGCACCTATGTTTGTTACTGTAATCAGGGCTGAAGTATATACACCATTAGTATCAGCATCTACAAAAGTAAGCGTATCATACCATGCACACATGTGCCAGTTGTAGGGCAATGGCGCTGTTACAGTCATTGCAGGCGGGTTAGGATGAACAGCTACAACCTGGGTGGTAAAACATCCGCCCACTGTATAAGTTATTGTAGCCGAACCAGTGGCTACACCACAAACATTTGCAGTAGTGCCTGCGCCGGTAACAGTAGCTATTGCAGGATTGCTGGTTGTCCAGACACCGCCTGCAGGCCCGCTGCTCAGGGTAATACAACTGCCCACACAAACATCATGCAGACCATTAATAGTAGAAGGTATTAATGCAAGATCAGCGAAGTCGGTAGCGCCTATACCAGTACCAATAACAATGCCCACAACACCACTCACAGCAGATGCAGTAATAGAACCGGGAACTGAAAAAACAGAAAGCGCCTGTACCTGTAAACCGGTGATGGTAATAGCATCATGATGAGTAATGCCGGTAGTAGTAATATTCAGTTGGAGCGATGTACTTGTGAAAGGAGCAATGCCTGAAACAGAAACGTCCTGACCAGGAATAAATGATACTACAGGAGCAGAACCAATACAAAACTGCCAACCTATAGGAGGGGTTAAAGTAATGGTGCTACCAGCCATCGGGAAATCGAAATTGTTCGTTTCGGTTATCGTTATAGGACCGAGTGTAGTACACGATGGCAGCGAACCGCCTACAGCAGTCCGGCTACAAATGGCGATGCCGCCAGAGCCGGGGGTAATGACCACCTGGGCCATACCCGAATAGCTGATACTTGATAGGGTAAAAGCTATAACGAAAATGCTTACGGCTTGCCTATACCCGTGGGCGCAGCTAACCAAAGCAGAGAGGAATTGTAAAGAAAGTTTTCTCATGAGCCAAAGCCTTAAATAACGATTCAATTTACCACAAAAGGATGGTAAACATACTAAAAAAAGTATTGCAGACCGAAAGTTACATTAATTTTTCAGGAAAACAATAGTAAGGAACAGAGTTATTGGAAAAACGTTAAACCGGAAATTAATAAAATACAAATATCAGACGCCTCATATGCAACAATTTCCATTGCATCTGTGGTCAGATTTGAATGAATCAGACCACAAAATCCTCTGTTTTCGGGCGTGCTAAAACCTACAAATTGCCTCTTGCGCCGACCCGTTTTTTACAGCTGAATAACAACAAAATTATTCAGTTGCAAAATGACATATACGCATAATTAAACATAAACAAATAAAACAATCCGAGTGTTAGATTTGCCCGTTTAAAGGAAGATATGGCAGGGAAAAAAGAAGCTATGCACTTTCGGCAGCCACCAACTTACTCAGGCTGCGATAGACATAGGAACTATAGATATGACGCCTTGCAAATCTGGCAGGAGAGTCTGCGTTGACCAGCTTAACATATATAGATTTGGGCACATCGAAGTACTCAAAACTGTTGCCATCAAGAAAATTTATGCGAAGCACCTGTGACTTATACTCATGATCTACAATGTGTGAACTTGTAGTAGTCTGTACATATTCTGCCATTGTAAGGCTACGAGTCTCGGGAGCTATACTTACCAAAAAATGGTATGCCTCAATAATGTGCTTACTTTTTGCCTCGGCTTCCTCCTTCAATTCATGATTTTCATTGAACTTATCGGGATGCCAGTTTTTCATTAAACTGCGATAAACTGTCTTTAATTCGCTCAATTCGGCGTTTTCATTAACGCCTAATAAGCGCCTGTAATCAACAATTTTTTTCATTGGGTGCAATATTATAAATAAACCCTCACCAAAACGACCATGAAAAACTAAATAAAGGTTAAACATGGAAAACGGCTTCTCCAATCATACACCAATTGGAGTACAGGTAAATTATTTACCGTATGTGTGTAATGCTTTTTGATTCCATTGCAGATAAATAAATCAACTACGGTTTACATGCCATTTATCCGGCAATAAAAAACAACGGTGTTTAGCGAACTTATCCCGGTTTGAAACCAATGACCTTGCAAAGAGGCGTATTTGCCAATAAAAAAACCGCACTAAGGCGGTTTTTTTAAAAATATAATTCAGATATTATTTTCCTAAATAGAAGCTATACCCTATTACAGCCATCGGCTCCAGGAATTCGAAATGCTGGCTAGCCTTGCCGCCATAAATAGTAGTAGTGATATCAGGCAGATTGATGTAGCCAACTTTAGCACGGGCTAAAATAAACGCATGTTTGAAAAAATCGAACTGGAATCCCATTGTTGCCGAAACACTGTAACCAGCCAGGTGATACGATTTTTTGTTTGCTTCCATATCGTGCTTGGGAGGCTGACCCAAAACATCGGCATCTGTATCCGGAATAACCATTCCTAATCCGGCGCTTGCAGTAACCGACAGGGCATGCTTGTGGTTTTTAGAGATCCACAGTTGCTCCAGCCTGCCGAATTCGGCAGCAAAATCATTTAATCCATCGCAATGTTCAAAATTGGAAACAAAACCACCTTGCAGATTATCTATATAGGAAGGGCCGGGATTTGCCACATCGGCATCTTCGCCTACCACAACTTCCTTGTTATTATAAGTTCCTATATTCTGACCTTTTGTAATAGTGCCCGTTAGATGTGTTGTTTGTTTGGCCATTGAATATTTCATATGGTCACTCCCGATAGAAATGTAATTTTTATCGCTTATAAAATACCCTATGCGGTAATTGAATTGAGGTACAGTAAACCCTGTAGGATTAAAATATACCGATGAAAACTGAGTGGCATCGTCGGTAGCCCTGATGTCGTTGATCTTAAAGCTATAGCCATCGCCCCAGAATTTCATATTGCTGTGCGAATAGGTAGCGCGGTTGTACCCCCAGAATAAGAAGAACCTGCCTTCACGTTTAAAAAGCTCCCGGGTTTCCATTTTAAAATTATCGGCCAGCTTTTGGGCCGGCTCTGGTTTATCCTGTGCCCCTGCAAAAAATGAAGCAGAGGTTAGCAAGATCAAGGAAAACAATTTAAGATTATGCATAAGGAATTTAATATTTAAAATCAGAACAAAATTATTTTTGCAGACCCTCAAAAAACATGATGCTGGTCAGTTGGTTAAAAAGAGCAGTTAAAACACATACCCCGGATGCAGATAACGTGCGATAATTGTTTTCCATCCACTCACAATCTATAACTTAACGCTCCTCATCTATTTCAACGAGTTGCGGCGACTGTGCAATGACTTCTTTAATACCGCCCTCAATACTGGCCACAAAGTGAAATCCTTTAGACCGGAGATAAGAAGCGGCAATCATAGACCGATAGCCACCCGCGCAATATATAAGCCATTTAGTATCTTTATCCAGTGTGTTAAACTTGCTCTTGAGCAGATTAAGCGGAATATGCGTAGAACCTGCGAGCCTGTTCTTGGCCACTTCAAGCCTGTTGCGCACATCCAGCAAATTATAATTTTCGGTTTCCAGCAATAGTTCACATTCTTTGCTGTTGAAGGTCATGATGCTCTCACATGTTTGCTGAGCCGATGTCCAGGAATGCATGCCTCCGTCAAGGTATCCGTCAATACGCTCATAACCTATCCTTGCCAGTCTTTCCACGGCTTCTCTTTCTTTTCCGGGAGCCGTAACCAGCACCATGCGTGCATCAGTCTCAATAAGCGTACCTACCCAAATGGCAAAATCGCCGGTCAGACCAATGTTCAGCGCACCTTTAACAAACCCTGTGGCAAACACCATCGCATCTCTTGTATCCAGTACAATGGCGCCATCATTTCTCATTGCCTTAAACTGGGAAACCGACAACGGCCGCATGTTGTTTCTCATCACATCATCAAAAGATGCGCACCCCTTCTTATTAATTACTGCATCCTTGAAAAAATAGGAAGGTATCATTGGAAGATCTGTTATCAGCGCCGTAACAAAAGACTCTTTATCACTGGCCAAAAGGGCATAATTGGTAACCATTTGCTCCCCGATGGTGGAGTAAGACTGGGTGCTTATATTTTTTCCACAAGCCGACCCCGCGCCATGCCCAGGATAAACAATAACCCCGGCAGGCAATGTCTTGATCTTGCTTTGCAATGAGTCATAGAGCATAGAAGCCAGTTCCTCCTTAGGCAGGTTGCCGCTCAGCAGGTCTGGCCGACCCACATCGCCAATAAATAAAGTATCGCCTGTAAATACAGCTTTCATTTTATCTGCCTCATCGAGCAACAAATAACAGGTCGACTCAATGGTATGGCCCGGAGTATGCAACACCTGCAGATGTGCATGGCCAATGCGTAGTTTTTCTCCATCCTCAGCTATATAAGCCTTATATGCGGGTACAGCGCCCGGTCCAAATACAATACTGGCGCCTGTTTTATTGGCCAGGTCTATATGACCTGAAACAAAATCAGCGTGAAAATGAGTCTCCAGCACATACTTAATAGTTGCGCCGCGATCGGCGGCCAACTTAATATACGGCGCCGGATCACGTAGCGGATCAATTACAACAGCCTCGTTTCCCGATTCGATATAATAGGCTGCTTGTGCCAGACAATTAGTGTATATCTGCTGGATGAACATAAATATGATTTTAAATCAGTGACATTTGAAATATTCAAATGGTTCTTTGCAATTATTGCATTTATATAAAGACTTACATGCCGTTGATCCAAACCGGCTCAGCAGTATTGTGCTGGTCGATTTGCATCTGGGACACGCAATAACATTCTGCCCGAAAACATCGTTGCTGCATGATGAATGAAGCGGTGGCGCAATGCCGTACTTAGTGAGTTTATCTTTGGCTTCATCACTCATCCAGTCGGTAGTCCATGCCGGATCCTGAACAAGTTTTACTGTAACAGGAAATACACCACTGGCTTCGAGGGTCATCCTAATATCATGCTCAATCAATCCCATTGCCGGACAACCCGAATAGGTAGGCGTTATTATTATTTCATAACCCTGATCCGAGATCAGCACATCGCGCAACATACCCATCTCCGAGATATTGACAACCGGTATCTCGGGATCAGGTATAACTGAAAGTATCCTGAGTACATCTTCCTTAGAATATACAGACATTACCATGTAGCGTCGGGATAAGCACGTTGCAGATATTGCATTTCAGAAAGTATATGACCCATGTGCTCGGTATGTATGCCTGCCGCACCACCGGTTTGCTGGTATCCATCGGCAGGCACAGCCAATGTAGCCTCGGTTAAAGTACGTGAAATAAACTGCAGCCAGGCAGACTTAACCACAGCAAGGTCTACAGCTATGTTACCATCTCTCAGCATGGCCACATCAGGGTCAGTTGCAAACAATTCATGAGTATACATCCACAACTCATTCACGGCTTTCTGCATGCGGTTATGGCTCTCTTCGGTACCATCACCCAGCCTCAACACCCAATCTGTTGCATGAGCCATATGGTATTTCACTTCCTTTACCGTCTTGGCAGCAACAGCAGCAAGATCATGGTCGGCGCTATTCTTCAATTCGGTAAAAAAGTAATACTCATAAGTAGCAGTGAATAATAACCTTGCCATAGTAAAAGCAAAATCACCATTGGGTAATTCCATGATCAGGTGATTGTAAAATTGCCTTTCTGCCCTGCGGTAGGCCAGGTCGTCATCGGTTCTGCCTGCTCCCTCTACCTTACCGGCATAGGATAGCAATACCTGTGCCCTGCCGGTCATATCGAGTGCAAAGTTGGTAAGCGCCAGGTCTTCTTCCAGAATGGGCGCATTCCTGCACCATTCCGATAAGCGGTATGACTGTATCAGGGCATCATCACCCAGGCCGACGCAATATTTGTATAATGCTTGTTGTTGGTTCATGATCCTGAATATTAAATTGCCTTTGCGCCCCCGGGCATTACATAAAAAGTGGGATGCCTGTAGACCTTGTCGTTGGACGGGTCAAACAACATGTCGTTATCATCCGGGTTAGAGGCTACAATAGCATCTGAAGGCACAACCCAAATGCTGGTTCCTTCGCCTCGCCTGGTATAAGTATCCCTTGCATTCTGCAAAGCCATTTTTTTATCTGATGAATGTACACTGCCTGCGTGAATATAATTTGCCCCAGGTTTTGATTGTATAAATACTTCCCACAAAGCAAACTGTGAATCTGTTGCCATAATAGTTATTTAATTAGTTTAGATTTTCTTTCTTTTTTCTGTAAGCTTCCGCAGCTTCTCTCACCCATGCGCCTTCGTTGTGCACCCTGATATGATGATCCATGCGCTGTTTGTTGCATGGGCCGTTACCATTCACCACCCTATAAAACTCATCCCAGTCAATAGGGCCATGGTCATAATGCCCTTTGGCTTCATTCCACTTCAGGTCTTTATCCGGAACAGTAAGGCCAATTACTTCAGCCTGCTGAACAGTTTTGTCAATGAATTTCTGCCTCAGCTCATCATTTGAATGACGCTTGATTCTCCACTTCATAGCATCGCTGGTGCGAGGAGACTCACTATCGTGCGGACCAAACATCATGAGCGAAGGCCACCACAATCTGTTCATGGCATCCTGCGCCATTTCGCGCTGTTCTTTTGTGCCCTGCATCATTTTTGCCATGATCTCATAGCCCTGACGCTGATGGAAACTCTCCTCTTTGCAAATGCGTACCATAGCGCGGCTGTAGGGTCCATAAGATGTGCGCTGCAGCGATACCTGGTTTACTATAGCAGCACCATCCACCAGCCATCCAACAGCGCCAATATCAGCCCAGGTAAGCGTAGGATAATTGAAGATGCTCGAATATTTTGCCTTGCCTGAATGAAGCAACTGTATCATTTCATCCCTCGATATTCCCAATGTTTCTGCTGCGCTGTACAAATAAAGGCCATGCCCGCCCTCATCCTGAATCTTGGCCAGAAGAATCTGTTTGGCACGCAGGCTCGGAGCCCTTGTAATCCAGTTGCCTTCAGGCTGCATACCTATCACCTCAGAGTGAGCATGTTGCGAAATCTGGCGAATGAGGTGCTTGCGGTAGGCATCCGGCATTTTGTCCTTTGGCTCAATGGCATCTCCCCTGTTTATCTTTTCTTCAAAATTCTTAAGCAGCTCAGCCTGAGCCTGATCAGTTTTTTCTACTAATTCCATAAACTCTATGTATTTAATAATAACTGTTCAATTTAACAACGAATCAACCTCACAACGAATCAACGAATCAACCTATCAACTTATCAACGAATCAACTTATCAACGAATCAACCTATCAACTTATCAACCTATCAACTTATCAACTACTCAACCTATCAACTTATCAACCTAAAGCGTTCCCCTTCTTGCCTGTTCAGCTTCAATAGACTCAAACAATGCCTGGAAATTACCCTTGCCGAAAGAGCGGGCTCCCTTGCGCTGAATGATCTCGAAAAACAGGGTTGGCCTGTCTTCCACCGGCTTTGTGAATATCTGCAGCAGATAGCCTTCTTCATCGCGGTCTACCATTATGCCGAGGCTCTTGAGTATAGCCATATCTTCAGCAATCTCGCCTACACGCTCAGATACCGTATCATAATACTTTCCGGGAACAAACAGGAACTCAACGCCCCTCTTTCTCATTTCTAAAATAGTGAAAACAATATCATCGGTAGCTACTGCAATATGCTGTGCTCCCGGTCCTTCATAAAAGTCAAGATACTCTTCCACCTGCGACTTCTTAAGGCCTGGTGCAGGTTCATTGATCGGGAATTTAATGCGGCCGTTACCATTGGTCATTACCTTGCTCATGAGCGCAGTATACTCGGTCGATATATCCTTATCATCAAAGGTGATCAGATTGGCAAAGCCCATAACATCGGCATAAAACCTGGCCCATTCGTTCATGGCGCCCAGCTCTACATTACCCACCATATGGTCTATATATTTGAGGCCTGTAGTGGGAGGATTATAGTCCGAATTCCAGGCTTCAAATCCAGGCAGGAAAACTCCATTGTAATTTTTGCGCTCAACAAAAATGTGTACCGTATCGCCATAGGTATGTATACCTGCGCGCACCACTTCACCATCTTTGTCTTTTTCTACCACAGGCTCAAAATACACTTTGGCGCCACGCGAGGTGGTTTCTTCAAAGGCTTTACGCGCATCATCAACCCACAATGCTATTACTTTCACACCATCGCCATGCTTTTTGATATGTTCAGATATCGGACCATCTGACTTAAGCGGCGTAGTAAGCACCAGCCTTATTTTATCCTGCTTCAGCACATAAGACACTTTGTCTTTCTGACCGGTTTCCAGGCCGCAATAGGCAAGCGATTGAAATCCAAATGCAGTTTTATAATAGTGGGCAGCCTGCTTGGCATTGCCCACATACAACTCTAAATAATCGATACCGTTGATGGGTAAAAAATCCTGCGCATCTAAAAATATTTTTTCAATCCCGTAATTGTAGTTTGTGACGTTTTTGAGGTTCTGAGTATCCATAAAATTTATTTTTTTATTCTGTTAACCATGATTTATAATAGCCATCCACTTCAATATTCATTGCTTCTTTAGTTATCATAACAGGGTTGAAAGGATCAATCATCACAGCCAGTTCTTTGGTTTCCTTCTGACCAATACTGCGCTCAATGGCTCCAGGATGCGGCCCGTGAGGTATACCACCCGGATGCAGGGTAAACTGTCCGGCTTTGATGTTGTTGCGGCTCATAAAGTCGCCATCCACATAATACAGTATCTCATCGCTGTCTATATTGCTGTGATGGTATGGAGCAGGTATGGCCAGCGGATGATAATCATACAGCCTTGGCACGAATGAGCAAACCACAAAGTTGCGGCTCTCAAAGGTCTGGTGTATGGGTGGCGGCATATGAATGCGGCCTGTAATCGGTTCAAAGTTAAATATGGAGAAAGTATACGGATAATGATACCCATCCCATCCGGCCACATCAAACGGGTGATTGGCATAGGTATAAGGGAACATCATTCCTTTCTTTTTAATGAAAATATCAAAGTCTCCCTTCTGGTCGCAGGTCTTCAGGTCAGAAGGTCTTTTAATATCACGCTCACAAAACGGAGAGTGCTCCAGCAATTGCCCGAAGTCGTTGCGGTAACGGCGTGGTGTGAAAATAGGGTCAAACGACTCGATGTACAACAGTTTATTATCCGGGGTATCAAAATTGATCTGGTATACGGTGCCACGGGGTATTACTATATAATCGCCATAGGCAAATTTGAGCGACCCATACATGGTTTCCAATACACCACTTCCCTTGTGCACAAACAGCATTTCATCTGCATCCGCATTTTTATAAAAATAGGGAGTAGACTCCATAGGAGCGGCTAAACCTACATGCATGGCTGCATTTACAAAGAGCGTTTTGCGGCTTTCCATATAGTCGGCAACCGGCTTAATGTCGAAGCCGTTAAAGCTCATGGCATTCAGTCCGTTCTCGATGGCTATCTCAGGCTTAACCGAATAGGGCTTCCCTTTCTGCCTCACGCAGGTAGGTGCATATAAATGATATACAAGAGAGGATAACCCACCGAATCCCTGGGTTCCTACCAGTTCTTCCTGGTATAAATTACCGTTAGGCTGTCGGCTAACGATATGACGTTTCTCCGGGATTACTCCCAAGGTGTGATAAAATGGCATGGTCAAGATTTTGCGGCTCCAAACATAGGGTAGCCGCATATACCGGAATATGACCAAGGGCAGGCAAATAAATGATATTAATCAGGAAAATGGGAGATTAGTATCTTTTTGGGAAATTAATTGAATAAAGAATATGGATAACGGCTATGTGATTGCCATTATTTCGGCATTTATTCTCATCCTAAAAGGAATCCATTTTTGATATTCCGAACGAGCCCACTCTATACATTAAAACGGATACTTATTTAAGCGCCAATTTTTGGGCAGAATCACCTCGATAAAAATAATTCGGATTTTTTTATCTTTTTTAAAGAAATGTATATATCTTGTATTATCACTTTAATCAACCGGCTATGTTTATCGAACAACAAACACTTAGCGCAAGGGTATATTCTATGCTGGATGAAGGACAGATGCGTACGGATATTGAAAGCTTCCTGCTGGAAAAAGGCCTTGATATAAAATATGTAAAGGAGTTGATATCCGAGACATCAAAACTACGAGACTCAAAGCGCAGGGCACAAGGACTTATGCTGATATTAGGCGGAGTACTTATCTGCTTCCTCAGTTTCCTGCTTACCATTACCTCGTCCTTCAGCAATAATACTTTTCCCTATGTGCTCTACGGTGTCACCAGCCTGGGAATCGTTATTGTTTTTACAGGATTGACAAAAGTGTTCTAAACACCCAGTTCATAGGCAATCATTATCATGATTTCTTCTTTACCCATATCATCTTACCCGACTTGTCTATATAGCCCCATGTATCTTTTAGTTTCACCTGTGCCAGCCCGCTTCTAAATTTCAAAGGGTCCAGATTTACAGATCCTTCATACTTTGCCTCTATTACCAGTTTTCCGTTCTTGTCTATAAAACCCCACTTACCTTCCAGTATACTGCCTGTGTTCACTGCTGCCAAGCCTTCGGAAAAGGATTCGGCCAGCCCAAACTTTGGCTCAATCTTAATCTTACCTGTATTATCTATAAAGCCATACTTATCATTTACACCCACCACTGCAAGGTCTTCCGAAAATTCGCCCACATAGGTATATTGGGGCTTAATGACCATTTCTCCTTTTTTATTGATAAAGCCATATTTTTCTCCCACCAGCACAGCAGCCAACCCTTCTGAAAAATTACCTGTATTGTATACAGGAATGCCATTAATTTTTTCTATGCTTCCTATATCGTAACGCGGCTCAATAACCACTTTACCCGTAGTATCTATATAACCGAATTTGCCATTAATACTCACCATTGCCAGGCCTTCACTGAAATCAGATGCATCTTCGAATTTGGGATTGATTGCCCATTTACCTGTTCTGTCTATATACCCCCATTTGATTTGCAGACTCAAACCTTCTTTTACTCTGGCCCTTCCGTTTACAAATTTCTGTGCTATGGCAAATGCAGGAGCTATTACCATCTTACCCTGCTTGTCGATAAAACCCCATTTGCCATCCTTGAGCACTGCTGCCAGCCCTTCCGAAAAATAAAATACGCCATCATACTGTGGCTTAATAACGGGTTCGCCTTTTTTGTCGGTATAGCCTCCCTTGCCGTTGTTTACTATAATGGCCATGCCTTCGGTAAAATCGCCTCCTCCTTCAAACTTAGGCTCAATAACCTTTACACCCTTATTGTCGATGTAACCCCATTTGCTGTTTTCGTATATGGGGAAATATTTTTCGCTTACACCTTGCGAACAACCATCTATAATTACCGACAATATAAAGGCGGATATAAGTACAAGATATCTGAAACTGTGATAAATGAGCTTATGGAACATAAAATAAAATTTAGATTCCAAAATTAGCCAGCATCCTAAAGTTTGCCTATACCATTATTGGTGTATATTTCGTAGCCTTCCAAACAGTATCCGCTGCCTTATAGATTACGAATACATCGTAAAATGGCTATTGTCCGAAAATAATTACCTTTGCAGCCTTTTAATCATAAGATATGAGACTGGAAGACACACTGCTGAACAGAAGCGAAAAAAAATGCGAGTTATGCCAGGCCACAACCGGCCTGAAAGTATATGAGGTGCTGCCTCAGTCTGGCAATAACGAGGATAACTGCATTATGATATGCGAAAAGTGCATAGCGCAGATTGACAAAAAAGAAGAACTGGACAGCAGCCACTGGAGTTGTCTGAGCGCCAGCATGTGGAGCGAAGTGCCGGGTGTGCAGGTTGTATCATGGCGCATGCTCAACAGGCTGAGAAATGAAAGCTGGGCAATGGACTGCCTCGATATGATGTACCTTGATGACGAAAGACTGGCATGGGCCAAAGCTACAGGCGATCATGACAATGACAGCGCAGTAGATCTTCATAAAGACAGCAATGGCAATGTGCTGCAAACAGGCGATACGATTGTACTTACCAAGTCGCTCGATGTAAAGGGTACTACCCTGAATGCCAAAATGGGCACTGTAGTTAAAAACATCCGCCTTGTAGAAGATAATACCGAACAGATAGAAGGCAAAATAGAAGGCCAGGTAATTGTGATCCTTACCAAGTATGTAAGGAAGCAGGGCGCCTGATAATGTATTCAGTAATTGCACTCTGGCAAATTGTATTACAACGTTTGTGGCAGTGAAAAAATATAAGGGTTTCAACTTTTGTTGAAGCTCTTTTTGTTGTTGAAAAATGGGCGGGGAATGTTGATTATTTTGTAGGATTTGGAATAGTTTTTCGCAATTCACCTACATGCATCAACTGATGGCTACATTGAGTTAGATCTTAACCTGACAACAAGCATTAGTGACGTTGTTAGCTACTAAAAGCCAATATTATCAATAAATCAAATCCTCGATTTTACTAATTTGCTACGCAATACTCCAAATAGTCATTAACTTAGACCGGAAGAGCCTGACCAAAACAGATATGCAGTCCTACGAAATACTCACTTTACTCATTTGCCTGGCTGCCTTGTTTGCTTATATCAATCACAGGTTTATCAAATGGCCGCCTACCATAGGTATTATGGCCTTGTCATTAACTGTTTCTTTGATCTTGTTGGTTGCTACTGCGCTCTACCCTCAATCTTCCTCCTTTCTTGTAAAGTTCATAGCATCTGTTGATTTTCACAGTCTGCTTATGAATGGGATGCTTGGGCCATTATTGTTTGCAGGATCAATTCAGGTTGATGCTACAGGTCTTCAGAAAGAAAGGCTTCCGGTAATAACTCTTGCTACAATAGGCATTTTCATTTCTACATTCCTTCTTGGTTCTCTTCTTTATCTTTTGTTACCTGTATTCCATCTTAATGTAGCCTATATACACTGCCTGTTATTTGCCGCACTTATCTCTCCCACCGATCCGGTAGCCATTTTGGCTATCCTGAAAAAAGCAGGTATATCCAAAACATTGGAACTGAAAATATCCGGAGAATCCCTCTTCAACGATGGGGTAGCCGTGGTAATGTTTATCACCCTGCTTGAAGTTGCCCAAACCGGAACCGGGAATTTGTCAATGTCCGATATTTCCTTATTGTTTATTAAGGAAGCAGGTGGAGGCTTGCTCTGGGGCTTATTGCTGGGTTATGCCTGTTATTATGCCATACGGTCTATTGATAAATACGAAGTGGAAGTATTGGTTACTATTGCTGCTGTTATGGGAGGCTACATGCTTGCCGGTAAAATGCACATCTCAGGGCCCCTCGCCATGGTTGTGGCTGGCATTGTTATCGGAAACAAGGGAAGAGAAACCGGTTCACCGGCTCTTTCCAAAGATCATCTCAGGCAATTCTGGGAACTGATAGACGAAATGTTAAATGCTATTTTATTTATGCTTGTGGGTTTTGAAATGCTGGTAATAAAAATAAACACTGCAGTATTGTTTATTAGCCTGGTTTGCATCGGCCTGGCACTTATCAGCCGGTGGGCTTCCGTTGCTGTACCGGTTGTCCTGTTGAGGTACAAACTAAATTTTGAAAAAAATGCTATCGCCATTCTTACCTGGGGTGGCTTAAGAGGCGGCTTATCAATTGCGCTGGCACTGTCCCTCCCTGACGGCATGCACCGTGATTTGTTTGTAACTATTACCTATGTAGTAGTGGTCTTCTCAATCTTAATACAAGGTCTGACAATTGGTAAAATGTACCGCAAACTTTCCGCGTAGCATTACCCGACTACCTAAAAAGGTCAGGCCCTCCAACAAGAATGAAGGAAGGCCTTTTTTAACTCAAACAAAAGAGTTTAATAATTCTCAACTTATGAAATAGTACTGAGCAATAGGCTTTCGTCTATTCAGCGAACGGAGTGAATGTTTCCAATTACCTCATTTCCCCTATTAAAGCAGCAAAGCCTATGCCCAATTTCTTACTCACTTTTTTCAACCATAATCCCCGCAAATACGGCTAATTATTTAATTGATTACGGCTTTGCTGCTATATATACCAATTTCATGCCAAAATATCATCACATTATAAAACAATTATTTATACATTTATAAAAATAACATGATATCCAGCACGTGGAAATTAATTCCTCAATATGGAAAAATGCCAGTATTGACAATTCCTACAGTATTGGGATCTTTTTGCAAATATACAATACATAACCGAATTAACATATAATGTTTTACTCGGAAAGACAGATCAGAATGGAAAACCAAATCTACACCATTGCCAAATCAGGGAATCGGCACAATGTCCGGCATGGGTAATATAAAATGTAACAATAGTATTTCTTTTTGGCACAAAATTATTTGCAGCAAACAAAGTACCTGATAAGAAGGCTATTTAAAAAGCTATTGGGATTGCTAAAGCTTTGATCTCAATGCTTTAACTTCAGCAGCAGTAACTGGTGCGCCTGAATTGCCGAAATTACTATACACATAGGTTAGTACTAATGCAACCTCCTCATCACCTAAGGGTTGGGCCGGCATAACACTATTGTATTTGGTACCATTTACCACCTGCTCTCCTATGTTTCCCTTGAGCACCTGCTTTATTACACTTTCCCTGTTGGCAAGAAAATCCGATTTCGCAAGAGGTGGAAAAGTGCCGGGCAATCCTTCTCCCTTAGGTAGATGACATGTAATACATGTCTTTTTGTAAATATCTTCTCCTGATAATTTAGCAGCAGGCTGATTGGAACTACTGGTATTACCTCCACATGAAGCCAGTAAAATAATGAAAATACCCGCTGTTGTAATCAAAGATAGCTTATTCATAATATTAAAATAACCTCAGATAATTGGCAATCAGGAACGTCATAATTAAATTTACGCCCAATTTGAAAACGCTGCAAAATTACTGGTAAAACCCATCAGCAACAATAAAATCTGAAATTTTAACCTTCCCGATTAAAAGCTAATACTATCTTTATTGCACTGTAAATAAAACAATATCCTCATCATTACTCATGCGAAATAAATTATTCTGTCTCCTGGTTCTGCTGCCTGCTACAATCTTATGGTATTCATGTGGCAATAATGGGCATCAATCCAAAAATACCCGGGAATCAGGGCTGGTTACTTTCCCGGAAAAGAAAGAAATGATTCTCCTCACCGACCGGCCTCCTCAACTGGAAACACCACTTAAAATATTCAAAGAAGATTTTACGCCGAATGAATACTTTTTTGTTCGCTGGCACCTATCCCTGATTCTTACCAGTATCAATACCGATACTTTCAGATTGCATATCGATGGTGCTGTTGATCAGCCTCTGTCTCTATCGCTCAACGACCTCAAAACAAAATTTACCCCTGATTCGGTTGTTGCCCTCGCAATTTGCGCAGGCAATTCGCGATCCACTTTCAACCCCAGGGTACCCGGCAGCCAGTGGCATAACGGCGCTATGGGAAACGCAAAGTGGAAAGGTGTAAAATTGAAGGATATCATGGCGATGGCAGGTATAAAAAAAGGCGCCATTGATGTTACTTTCCAGGGATTGGATAAGGGTGCATTACCTGATGTACCATTGTTCATCAAGTCATTGACAATTGATCATGCCCTGGATGGCGAAGTGTTGGTCGCATACGAAATGAATGGCCAACCTATTCCCATGCTTAACGGATATCCGTTAAAACTGGTTGTGCCTGGTTGGTATGCTACTTACTGGGTAGGATCACTGGCCAACATTAATGTATTAACCGATTCCTTTAATGGTTTCTGGATGAAAAAAGCATATCAGGTACCTGCTTCAGGAGTAGATGAAAAACCCGATAGCCTTGCTAAAGCCACTGTGCCCATTACAACTATCAACCTGCATTCTATTTTTGTTGAGCCTGATACCACCCAGGTTGTAACTGCTAATAAACCTTGTATGGTTGAGGGACTTGCTTTCAATGATGGCAGCGGCATAAAAAAAGTTGAGCTTTCTATTGATGGTGGCTCTACCTGGCAGGAAACAAAACTCAACCCGGACCTTGGAAAATATTCATGGCGCCGATGGAAATATGAATGGACACCGGCTACCAAAGGTTTATACCACCTCAGAGTCAGGGCTACCGATGATAAAGGACATGTTCAAACAGATAAACAGTGGAACAGGAGCGGCTATGCCAGAGGGTTTATCGAGCAACTGGATGTGACAGTGCATTAAAATAAAACCAGCAATAATCTGTGCTACTTGCATATTACTAAATCCATTTCCGATTTATGATCAGAATAAAAACAGCAATTTTACTTACCTTTTGTTTGCTGATTGTTACAGCATGGGGATGTAGTCATAAGCAGGAGGATGCCTGCAAACAACCTGAAAATACGATTAAAATTACCGGCTCAGTCCATGAGTTGTCTCTTTATCCCGACCCGCCGCCGCCATTCCCTGAACATGAAGGTAAAGCCGAGTTCATGTCTTATTGTGCCATTTGTCACTCACTGAAATATATTAGCATGCAGCCCGATTTTCCGGCAAAAACATGGGATGCAGAGGTCACTAAAATGATAACCAAATTTCATGCGCCTGTGGATTCAATTACTGCAAAAAAGATTGTTGAATATCTGGTTGCAGTGAAGGGGAAGAAATGACATCTTAATTGTTCTCAGTTTTTGATCTCATGCGAGGCAAGTAGGTAAAAGGTGTTAAAAGTTGTTAAAGTTCCGCTTTTACATTTCTTTGATAAAATCTGGCAGGCTATTTGGATATACCTGAATAACTAAACGATAGTATTTATGAAACTCAGGATCATTTTAAGTTCATTGCTGATAATATTGATATCAGCCACTTTTTCAACTACAGCAAATGCAACCCCCTGGAGACATGAAAGATATGAAAGACATGGTCATTGCCGCCCTATTGTGAGATACTGTCCTCCGGTACGGGTATATGCACCTCCCGTACAATATTATTCACGCCCTGCTTATTATGCTCCCCGGTGCTACAATGAGCACAGGCGCTACAGGCATGGTTGTCGCTGGTAAAGTAATGCTACCTGCATTTTTCAATAAGGCCGCTCACTACTGACCGGCCTTATTGATTTTCCAGCCTCCTTATAAAATCATTACCTGATTTACTTTCTGCGCTGTAAACATATTGTGCCTGATATTTGGCGCTGAAGTTTCCCTGTTTCTTGCAATTTTAAAGAGAGCCTTTAAAATATTTAAACTGGCACTTTAAATTTACAAAATGCATTATGTGTTTTTGTATTTCAGACTTTTTCCCACCCTTATTTTATCTTAAACCTCATCCCCGCATAAATATTCCTCCCCATCATAGGGCCCCATATAAGCGAGGCATCAAATTTTGGCCCAAAGGGATCGGATGCACCTAAAATGGCATCATGCTGCATATAATTGGTTAGATTTTCGCCTCCCATGTATACCTCAAAAACATCGGTAAAGGCTTTAGATACCTGCACATTCATCTGTAAAAAGGACGGTGATTCATTCACTCCTCCACTGGTAATACCAGAATGCTCGTGTGTCACACCCGGCGTCCTTTGCGTACTGATCCATTGAATGGTATAATCGAACTTCCATTTGTTTCTTGTAGCATAGTCTACGTTGGCAAATGCCCTATGTGCGGGTACAAGGGGTTTTTGTTCCAGGTCACCCCTATAGGTGGTCATTACAAAATAATACCGGTAAGCAAGCCTTATATTCAGGTTGTGCAACAATTCGTAATCAAACTGAGTAGAAAAACTATGCGCAAATGACCTGCCTGAAAGATTGTAAAAGCTAAGAAATCCTAAAGTATTCAGATCAACAACCACCTGATTCTCAAACCATGTATAATAATAATCAACTCCAAATACAGCTTCCCGTAGCCCGATTTTAAACTTATGCGTCAGATTTACACCTGCATTCCAGGCTACTTCCGGGTCCAGTCCATATGCCTTGCCTGATACAGGATTTATGATATTGAATTGCCTGCTGCTGGCCATAAAACCTGCGTTTTCTGCAAAAATATTGGCAGTGCGTTGCGCTCTGCCTATTGAGCCTCTGATGGTGGTTCTTTTAAAAGGAGCAAATCGCATGTGCAACCTGGGAGTTGCAAAAGCGCCATAAAGGTTATCATAATCGCCCCGCAACCCGGCTATAATATTAAATTTATCCGAAAAGCTATAAGCATATTCACCAAACACCCCGGGCACCTGCTCATTTCTTGTGTAAGTAATTTGAGCAAATTGCTCGTTATAAATATCAATCAGTCCGCTGATGCCGGCCTTAATAACATGATTTGTGTTGCCAATATAAGTCTGAAAAATAAGATTGGCATAAATACTGTTCTGTATGCCTGAATATTCGCGCGGCCCATAAAAAGCATCCTGGTAATGGTTAATATTCGAAAGTTGCAACCCAAGGCTTGTAGCTGGCCGTGAACTGAAAACACGGGCTAGTTTTATCCAATCTTCAAACCTTGTAGTTTTAAAATGATAACCCCATGGGTTTCCCGTTACCTGCGGGTCTCCTTCTTTATAATTCCATTCACCCCCTAATCCTTGCGCATAAAGAAATTTCACCCCTGCCTGAAACATCCATCCCTTAGGATCGTTGTAAAT
This sequence comes from uncultured Bacteroidota bacterium, assembly GCA_903903635.1. GTDB lineage: Bacteria > Bacteroidota > Bacteroidia > Chitinophagales > Chitinophagaceae > Nemorincola. The sequence continues at coordinate 18,875 of CAIUZK010000137.1, read as the reverse complement.
CCACCGGTTCAGTATATTAAATTGGTTTCCCAAAGGCTGATCGGTAAAATGATCGCTGTTCTGATCTGATTTTAACCATAAAGAATTGGCATGTACCAGCAGATTAGTACCCAGTTTTTTACCAAATTGATGACGGTAATTCGCATTGGCCTCACTGCGCCCCTGCGAACTCTGGTATAAATTGAATAGCATTTTTTCGCCGGTAAACGGTTTTCTTAACTCCACATTTATCTGCCCAGCTACACTTTCGTAGCCATTCACTACACTGCCTGTGCCCTTGCTTAACTGCATGCCCTCTATCCATGTACCGGGTGTGTAGGTCAGCCCTGTAATGGCAGCCAGGCCACGGACATCAGGAATATTTTCTCTTGTTATCAGCGTATATGGTCCGGCCAACCCCAGCATGCGCACCTGCTTATAGCCTGTTACAGCATCTGTAAACGCTACATCCACCGATGGGGTTGTTTCAAAACTTTCACTAAGATTGCAACAGGCCGCCTTAAGTAATTCCGCTCCCCCGATCTTCTCAATTTTCATTGGGTCCATCAGGCTTATTTCTGTTGCCTTAAGCTTCTCCCTGATAATAATTTCCTTTAGCGCATGAGCCGATATAAGTTCGATTTTATACTCATTTATACCAGGCTTCAGACGTATAGTATCTGAGGCAAAACCCACATAAGAAGCAACTATTATTTTTGTACTATCCGGTATCGTTAATGTAAACTTACCTTCAAAATCCGTCTGGATCCCAAACTCAGTTCCGGGAGCGGCAACAGTTGCACCCTCCGCTTTTTCCGGCTTCCCTTTGTCTTGCTTTAAACTTACACTCCCGGTAATGATTTTTTGCTGCTGAGCGCTTGCGGTGGTATATACTATTAGAAAACTTAAAAAAAACAATCTGCGTATCAGGCAACTCATAATCAATGCTTTTTAATTCCTGATTTGTACTTGCAACAGGATGGCAGCTTGGTGTAGTCTTCGTTGGTTGCTTTAAAATCTCCGGCATCATGGCCCGCCTTAGCTACACTTTGAAGTATCTTATCTGCAGTCGTTTTGGTGGAATCGTATTTTACGGTAAGATCATGGGTTTCCTTATTCCATTCAGCAAACTTCACACCTTTAATGTAGGCGGCATCTTCTATCCGCTGCTTACATTGCCCGCAGGTTCCATCTACTTTAAAAACCCCGGTTACAACATTAGGATTACCTGCCAATACTATATCAGGCGAGAAAAAAGATACGGTGAACAGTAGAAAAAAAATAAGTCGATGCATACTTCCTGATTTTAGATGATTTGCAGAACAACAAAGATGATAAATAACCACCCTATGATTCATGATCAAAGTTAGGTAAAAGATTGATGGCAATCATGATAAAATGCGGGATTTAATAGATTTTAAGCAGATACAATGTTCAGTCTGTTGCTTTACTTTCCCATTTACACAAAACTATTATTATTGAGTACCTCTTAATGCCAGTGCTTATGCAGCACCTCAATACCAGCGATTAACACAACAAGGGCTGTAACCCTGCGGATAAGAAGCGGGTTGAACATTTTGATGCCCATCCGCGTACCTGCCTGTCCGCCAACGAGTACAGAGGCCGAAAGCAGCCCGATTTGTGTGAAATTAATTTTATCGGGTAATACAGATAACTGCCCTGCAATGCCTGCAACAGAGTTTACCAGAATAAAAAAACTGGCTGTTGCTGCAATCTTTTTAGGAGTATCCCATTTTGCGAGGTTAAGGATGGGAGAAAGAAAGATGCCGCCACCAATACCCACCATTCCCGACAGGAAACCTATAATACCACCGGCTATACCATCGCGGCCATAATTATCCTTGAGTATCATATTTTCATTGGCAGTGAAATTTATTTTTATCCATAACAATATTGAGGCTACTATGAGGCAGCAACCCAGGATGATAAAAAATGTATCCTCACTCAGTTTAAGTCTTGATCCCCAAAAAGCCATAGGCACGCTTACCACTACCAATGGTATAACTTTTTTCCAGTCCAACTGCCGGTGCTTAATAAATAGCACGGTACCACCTGTAACGACAATTATATTGCAAATGAGCGCGGTAAGTTTCATTTCCTGAAAGGGAAGTACATAAAAGGTAAGCACAGCAAGATAGCTGGAGCCTCCACCAAAACCTACCGATGCATAAACAAATGAAATAATTAAAAAGAATAAAATGATTTCCCAATGCTGCATAAATAATATTGCTTCAGAAAGTTCAGTTGGAGTTTTTGTCTATTTCGCTTTCTGTTCTGCAGGTAAATATAGTTCAGCCATGCCTTTTTTTATGTTCAGCTTTTCCAGGTGTCCCATTTTAGTCCTGTCTTCAGTTATGAGATGCATATGGAGGTAGGTATCATGATGCGTTAAAATGGCTTTATGTTCGGTAGAAAAGAAACCCAGTATATCCACTTTTTTGCCGTTGATCGCATAATTCCTTTGTCCCTGGTGCGCTTCTTCAGGAGATGACACCCTGATACCAGGTGGCAGGTTAACAATATGAACAACAGCAGTATCTGCCGTTGCAGCAATTTTAAAGAAATAGGGCCTGGAATGATCTTTTGTGGTCTGGTCCAGGTATGTTTCCAACTGGGCAATAGTAACTATGGAGTCGGGCAAAACTACTTTCGTCCATTGCCCGATATTTGCATAACCGAAGAATGGCGCCTTAAGTGCAAACGTCTCCGTCACCTTCATTGCAGTATCATTTACTACCTCGGCTTTATATCCCTTACCATCAAAAAGCATTATTTCACCGGTTAGGTATTCCACAGGACCAAGACCATAAATATGCTCCTTGTTGCCAATCGTATCAATATTGATTGTAGCAAAAAGCTCACCTTTTCTCATCACATTTTTCATAGCGCCTCTTATTTTCGGACTATTATCAACTATTGTTTGATCTTTAGCTTTCGACTGGCTGGCCGACTGGCAGGAATAAATCACAACAGCCGAAAATGCCAGCATAATTACCCGTACATACCTTCTTTTCATTGACCTCATATTTTTACACAAAGGAGAACAGCAATCAAATTATTACACAATAATCAAACAATAAGTATTACCCGATCTTAGTACCTACAAATCTCACCACATCGGCCTTTCCCCTATGGAATTTACCCTCAGACAACATTATCTCTGCTGCTTCCAGCAAATCAATGCCAGCCCCCTCAAAGTCCGACCTTACAATTTCCTCAGTACATAACATGGCTATGTCTTTTGGTCCGCCTGAACTATTCTGTAGTTGCTTTGTATGAAACACCTCCATGATTATTTTACCACCGGGCTTCAGCCAGTTCAGCGCTTTGCGGCACAACTTCGCACGCAGTTCAGGTGCAAAGTGAGCATACACAAATGCTACCACATCAGCGCTGTTCTCTGCATAATCAATACTATCTGCATCTGCCGTCAAATATTCAATCTTCACTCCTTTGGCATCAGCCAGTTTCAAAGCTTTTTCTTTTCCTGCCGTACTGGAGTCAAAGGCCATTACCTTCCAGCCGTGTAAGGCAGCATATACCGCATTTCTTCCCTCACCCTCACAGGGCAAAATAATTATGCCGGGCTCCAGTTTGCTAATTTGCTCAGCAAAAAACTCATTAGGTTCCTGCCCGTAAATATATTCTTCATTGCCATAGCGCACATCCCAGAAGTTATTTATCTCAGCCATATTTTCCCGTTTTATTTCAAAATGTCCACCAATACAGACAAATAATACAACCCGCCTATATCCGATCCTCCCAGCATAGTATAGTACTTCTGGTTTAAAAGATTGGTTGCCCCCAATTTAGCCACCACTCCCGGCTTAATGAATCGGTAAGACATCTGTGCATCCATCGTCCAATACGAAGGTACAGTACCCGTAACAAGAAATGATACATAATCATATTTTGTCTGGTAACGGTAAGTGGCACTGGCGCTCATATGCTTCCAGATATTATCTGCCATTACTGTTCCGTTGAGCATTAATTGTGGTGTGTTAAACCCGTCTTCCAGCCCGTCCCTGTTATCTGTCTTATCCAGTTGAGACCAGGTCACATTTCCCAAAAAAGAAAACATTTTGCTGCATATATACTTCACGCCAATGCTGCCTCCGTAGGTATAAATCTTGCTTTTCGAATTGGTCCAAAGCCTGTACTTGTTCTGGTTGGCTGCAGTATACAGATACGTCGGTATCGAATCTGCAATGGTGGTCCTGGGGGTACTTGCTTCCACCTGCGCAATAAAGTTGTCGTATGAATTATACCAGGCATCTGCATCTACAAACAATTTTTCACCAAGAGCAAGCAGCCTTGCACCTGCCTCAATGGAACGCACATATTCCGGCTGCAAATAAGTATATGGATTCTTTTTCAGCAGCCCTTTCTCTTTATCTATAGCCTGCGCCTGTGTAAGCCCAAGGGTGTTTACATCACTGTTCACCTTCGCCTGAAATGCATCTATCGAGGCCTTGGTCCACGATGTCTCAAAGATACCATTCGACATGATCTTCAAACCGCCAACCCGTTTCACTCCCCCGCTTACCACATTCGAGAATCCTTCAAATATGCCCGGAAACCGATACCCGCTCTGGTAGGCTACCCTGAAATCCAGGTTCTTCCCAGGCATATATACCGCTGTAAATCTCGGATCAAACTTCCAGTCAAAATAGTCTCCATAATCTGCCCGTAATGTAGCCCCCAACCGAAGCTTGTTACCAAACAGGTCTTTGTTCAGTTGTGTAAAACCACCTGTCTTTCCATAGGTGAGATTCTTACCTGAATCTGTAGGATTAATAAAATAATTGCCATCAGGCACAATTATGTAAGTTCTCTGATCAAAGCCCGACAACAACTGTATTCCCGGGCCTTTAAAAAAATCAGGAAATAGTTTGTCCCAATTAAGCACCCCTTCCGCGTGAAACATATAAGACTTCACCCGTAGCGCTGCGCCATAATCCCAGTTGTTTATATTGATCAACTGGTCCTTCTTTTGATTGAATGCCGCCGTACCGGGCAGGTAACGTCCATTATCAGCCGAGGCCCTGGCCGATTTCATTGCATCAGCGATACCGGCGCCCGATGCCACCGAATTGTTGTAAGCTGTGGTGAAGTCAGAATACCAGTTATTGTCCGGTTTAAAAGCTTTATCCATAGTCTCTGCCAATGACCGTATGTTGTACGACTTGCCTGTATTTTCCTGCGTCAGGTAGCTCCTCAACTCAAATACCCTGGAATGATAATCGACAGCATACTGGTTCAGTGTATATCCGGTTAATCTGAAACGGTTTGAGCGTTGGTAAATGTCATTGATCAATGCGCCCTTATAGGTGATGGCCAATTCACTGCCGTCCTTTGGGCGGTAATAAATTCCGGCATCACCCTTATAATTCTCAATATTGTAATCATCTATTGCTGTCTCCCTGTAACCGGTACGGGCTACTACATATTTTTTACCACCCAGAGTTAGTGTCTTCCTGTTAGATGATTCATTGCCATAACTATTTACCTCATCCATTGCCGGGTTATTAGCTCCGGTCAATCCAACCGAGGTATTAAGTGTTGATCCCAGATCTGTAGTATTATCTGCCACCCAATCCCTTCCCTTTGTCACAGCGCCATTCACCTTAAATGCAAAATGCTTGTTCAGCGCCCTGGCATACCGCACATTTGTCTGGCTATAAATCTGTGGAGAATAGCTGTCTGTACCACCAATATGATTTACACCTGTAAGCTGCTGAACGCTAAGCCCCTGGTAGCTAAACGGGTTTTTGGTGCGGATATTGGCCAGTCCGTTTATGGCGTTCATCCCATATAGCGCCGATGCCGTGCCCGGTATAATTTCAATCTTATCTATATCCAGATCGTTTGCGCCCAGCGCATTGGCAATAGGCGCACCTATATGCGGCGCCTGATTGTCTATTCCGTCTATCAATTGGGAAAACCGCACATTGGTGGTATTGGCAAATCCTCTGGTATTAATAACCTTAAAACCCAGGCTGGGTGTAATTATTTGTACACCTTTCATGTTTTCAATTGCCTCAAAACAGGTGAGAGTTGCCATCTTATGCGCATCCAGGGCATTTAACTGGTCTATGCTTACCGGCGACCGCATTATGGTCTCAGCCACTCTCGATGCAGATATAACTATTTCATTCAGTTTGGCCCTGGTCAGGGTATCTGTATTAACCTTTACCAGCGCTTTGTCATTCTGGGCATTTACTACTCCTCCCATACACACCAATGTGCCAAAAATAAAAATTCTCTTCATTCGCTAAAAATTCAATATGTTTTAAAAAACATACCGGTTGAAAAAAATTATAGATTTATAAGTCCGCTTAATTCATTACTGATTTGCTCAATTTTTTGCTCCAATTTATAAAACAAACTGATCGCCTTTTCTCCTGCCTCTGTCACTTTTGCACCGCCGCCGCCTTTACCACCAAGTATTTTTTCAACCAGGGGTTTGTCCGACCTGCTATTCATATCCTCCACCATTTGCCATGCTTGCCGGTACGACATTTTCATGGCCTTTGCCGCATTGGTTATCGACCCTGTCTCCCTGATATGCTCCAGCAATCTTACCCTGCCAATACCCATAAAATGGCCCTGCTCTTCATTTATCCAGATCCGGATACCAACTGTATATTTTTTTGTGGTTCGCTTCACCATTTTAGCAGTATGCTCTGAAAAACATGGCGAATGTACAAAATTTGCCCGGCCGTCAAAATTTTGGCTAATTCTTATTTTGAGGCGCTATGTGAATACCTTTGTATACTACACACATGGGACAAAAGAAAAAACTGCCTAAAGGGCAATGTCATTAACTTAAGGAAGTCCGTAGGACTCCAATGTTTGTAGCCGCCAGTGAAACTGGCGGAAAACAGACGTAAAGACCGCCCCCGTAGTGGCAATGTCATTAACTTAAGCAACCCCGGTATCTCCCAGTGGGGCTCCAGGTATTTGTTTTCGTCTGTATAGTATATTATTAAATACTACTTCCTACCTTTTAGAGAACTTCTGGTTTGCTTCATAAAACTTCTGGTTTTGCTTCAGGATCGCTTCTGGTTTTACTTCTGGTTTTGGGTGAAAAACTTCTGGTTTGCTTCCGGAAGTTTCCGGAAATCGGAAGTTTTTAAGATTGCAATTGATTCATTTTTAGCTGTTTATATATTTTTCATGGAAACTGTGCAGAGCCATGGCCGATTTTTTGTTTAATAATTGCAAAGTCAACACTCAATTTACAACAAATAAGTTGGAATATTTATGTTTCATAGTTTAATAAATTGCTATTTGCGACAAAATTAGCGACAAAGGTAAATATAGTAATACATATTTCCTAATTATTAGGCATATTTATTTTTATATTATTTTGTATGAATCGCGAATTTAACGGATTAAGGGATTTCAGGACAAGACAAATTGTATTTATTCATCTCGTACCCCCTACGATAAACCGGCCTCGATTTATCAGAAAATTCGAAAAAAGCCTGGAAATTAACCACTGCTTAATGAGCTCTGCAATATGGGTTAAGTGCCCCTTATCAGGAACCATTGGCTAAGCTGTGGTCTATATCTACTATGCATTCCAACTAATGCCCCGCACCACCACCTTTCTGGCCAGGGCCACCACCCGGGCCTGCACCACCACCACCCTGATCATCGTTCTTATCTTTCAGGTTGTTATCCCGCTCTTCGTCATTGGGCTTAACCGGCTTGTTTTTATCTTCAGGTCCCTTACCACGCTTGCCGCCGGGTCCCGCACCCGGTCCGCCCTTGCCCATATCCGATTTCCCGAACCGGTAGGTAAATGTAATATTTCCAATCCTCGTTTCCCGATACCTGTCTATTACCTGAGTATAAGATTTCAGGTTGAATTCCGTAACATAAGTATGGGTCTTAAAAACATCCGAACAGTTGAGGATCAGCGTAGCCTTATTTTTCCAGAAGTTCTTGCGCAATGCCACATCCATCCAGTAGGTTTCCCGCAATGTCCCCTGGGCTATTACCTTAGGTGATTCATAATTGGCATTTATCTGCAAATTGAAGTTTTTTGGCAGTTTGATACTGGTGTTCACCTTACTGAACCATGCTGTGCCTTTCGAATTTTTCAGGTATGGTTTGTAAGTACTGCTGATATTATCACCGGCAGTTAACTGGTTCTCGAAAAAATTGAGGTTTAGGGTGGCATCCCAGATGGGTAGTATCTGGAAATGCCCTGTGCCCTCCAGCCCATAAGTGGTACCCAATGCAATATTCTGCGGAATTGCGATCAAAGTACCATCAGGAACATGGTACTTCCCGGTATCAGTCGGGCTTACCGGTATCGGCACGGTCTGTATCAGGTTCTCGGTATTTGCATAATAGGCGCTCAGTATCAGGTTATTTCCCTTTGTATCAGCCTTGCTATAGCTAAACTCAAGGTTATTAATAAACTCAGGCAACAACGCCGGATTTCCTGTATTCACTGTGCTTGGGTTCGACAGGTCTACAAATGGCAATAACTGCCTGAATCCCGGCCTGTTGGTACGCCTGCTGTAATTAAGGTAAATACTCTGCTGGTTGGCCAGTTGGTAGGATATAAAAGCTGAGGGAAAAAAGTTGAAAAAGCTGTTATGAAAAGAGGTATCCTTAAGCCTGCTATCAGCTAGCTGCCCGGTACCATTATAAATGGCATCTTCTACACGCAGGCCGGCCTGGTATCCGAATTTTCCAAACTGGTCGTTCCAGTTGGCATAGGCGGCATGTATCTGTTGAGTATAGTTATAGTTGCTCAGCAATGAAAAATCAGTGTATTTCGGCCCATTGTTAGTATCCGTAGTTGGATTGTTGCTACTATGAAAATTATAAATAGTTGATTTGAAACCCAGACCCAGCTTACCGTTTTTTGTAAACAGCGGGTCCGTATAGTCAGAAAATACAGTCAGTGTATTATTGCCGCCGGAGCCCGGGGCATGCGCTTCTACCATAGGCAATACTTTACTTATAGCTGTTGAATCGGCTATAGTATAATAATCCTGCTGGCGGCTCATGGCTGTATTGGCATAGGTTGCATCTACAGTTATTTCCTCATCTTTCTTTTTGAATTTATGCTTATAGTCCAAAGCTGTAGATAATGAAAAAGGCCCACCAAAGAAATTAGAATACCTCGATTGGTAATAAATTGGTGTCCCTAGCTGGTAAGGGTTATCGAACACCGAATAGTTGGAGGCATCCTTAAACCCAAACTGCATCAGGTTTATATTTTCCGTTACGGTTATCGAGTTATACTTATTGGGATCGTAGGTAGCCCCAATAGAATTGAATGTTCCATCGAAATGACGGGGCACATGCTCATAAGTATGGAACGACTGTGTTTTAACTCCGTTGGTGTCTTCATTTACCCTGTTGGTGGTAACATTATTTAAGGTGCTGTTCAGCCTGAAGCTGCTGTTCAAAAAGGCGCTCCACTTGCCTTTCCTTATGTTAAGACCAAGATTACCATTGTATTTGTCGCGCGTGCCTGCGCCCAGAGTAAGGTTGCCATTCATGCCAAAACGGCCATCCTTTTTGGTAATAATATTAATGATACCACTTGTGCCCTGCGCATCATACTTGGCCGATGGATTAGTGATTACCTCTACGCTCTCAATACTACCTGCCGGAAGGCTTTGCAATGCCGAGGTTACATCTGTGCCCAGCATGGTAGATGGCTTGCCATCAATAAGTATAGTGACATCTGTCTTACCACGCAAACTCACATTGCCATCCACATCTACCGAAACCGAGGGTACATTCTGAAGCACATCGGTTGCGCTGCCGCCTGCGGTTGTGGTGTTTTTTTCTACATTAAAAACCTTCTTATCCACCTTAAGCTCCATCACAGCCTTTTCGCCTACAATATCTACCTGGCCAAGTTTATTCTCGGTTTGCGACATTTTTATTTTGCCCAGCTTCTTATCAGGGGCATTACTGGTAATGTCCACAGCCACAAATTTTGTGCTCATACCAATGGACTCAATCCGTAGCCTGAAACTTCCTATTCCTGTTGGACTTATACTAAAAGATCCATCGTCCTTAGTCAGATCACCATTCACCACTGACGAATCCATACGCAATAAAGTAACGGTAGCATACGATACCGGACCATTTTTTGCATCAATAACAGACCCTGAGATACTACCAATGGGGCCTGTGCCAGGTTGTGCAAAACATATTGTGCCGGAAAATGAAAACAGAAATAAAATAAGAGTAGATATATAAATGCGCATAAACTTTAAAATAGTCGGCAAAATTGCAGGAAATATATGAGATATTGTCTTTTTACTAAATAAAATATTGTTATAGCCTGATATTAATTAAGCCACTTTCAGTTGCTGTTAGACGATAATAACCAGCTAAAGATTAACCATTACTGCTTATCCAGACCTATCCGTTCTTCAGTAAGATATGCGTTTCGGTCGGCGGCATTACGTACAATTAGCTCGGCAAGAAAGCCGGTAAGAAAGAATAAAATACCTATAATCATTATCGGAGGAGCAAGGAAAAACCCTACTTTCCGGGTAAGCCCGAAGCCGGCACCCTCTATGAACCGCTCTATTATCAACCAGACTACAATGATAAACCCGGCAAAAAAAGCTAAAGCACCCAGAGCGCCAAACAAATGCATCGGTTTCTTTCCAAATCTGCTTACAAACTGTATCGAGAGCAAATCAAGGAATCCATTAATAAACCGCTCCCACCCAAATTTGGAAACACCATATTTCCTTGGCCTGTGTACTACTACCTTTTCTCCTATTTTCCTGAATCCGGCATTTTTTGCCAGCACAGGTATGAAACGGTGCATCTCGCCATAAACTTCAATGCTTTTTATCACCTTCCGCTTGTAGGCCTTTAAGCCGCAGTTCATATCATGCAGCTTAATACCACTTATCCACCGGTTTACTCCATTGTACAGTTTTGATGGGAGATTCTTGGTAAAAGCATTATCATATCTTACTTTTTTCCAACCGCTTACAAGATCATAACCATCGGTCATAACCATTTTATACAACTCAGGTATTTCGTCGGGGCTATCCTGCAGGTCTGCATCCATGGTGAAAACCACATTGCCAGAAGCTGCTTTAAAGCCTTCATAAAGAGCCGGACTTTTACCGTAATTGCGCTGGAATTTAATGGCTTTTACCGCAGGAAATTGTTCAGATAATTGCTTTACAACATTCCAACTGTCATCGGTACTCCCGTCATCTATCAGGATCACCTCATGGCTAAATCCATTTGCCACACATACACGCTCAATCCACTCAACCAACTCTGGCAGCGATTCTTCTTCATTGTAAAGTGGTATGACGATGGAAATATCTGGTTGCATTGGGTGCTAAAATACGGGTTTTTATGATAAACCCCTTGTCCGGGGTCTTAATCATAGGTTTTTACTAGCCTATCTATACTATAATTTAACATTATTTAACCCCCTCATGCGCACTTCTACCTTAACTCACCTTATTTGCCGCCTTAGGTGGTAAACATGGGCCTTTTCTTCTTCACTATCGCACATACTATCAACCCAAACAGACAATCGAACAGCAAACCCTGCAGATAATTCATGAGGTTTCTGCCAAAATGGAACGTTTTTGATTCGGCTACCTGCTCATCAAATTTCTTTAATGCCTCATCCATTTTATCACCGGGAGTTTTAAATTTCTCCATAAATGTGATGGTAGATTGCCTGATTTTATCCATATAATGAGGGTCTATATACAGCATATAGATGTAGTTGAATATAAAAGAAATAAGCCCGGCTATAACCAGGATAATAAACACAGCACCGAATATGTCTTTAAATTCTATATACCCTCCATTTGCTTTTCTTATCCTTGCTGCAAAAATGCCGATTATAATAAAATACAGGAAGAATCCGGCTGTTTTTAAAGAATAAAACAATATCATGTTGGAGATAACAATATTAACTGCGGCGGTAATTACCAGGTAAATCAGCGCCAGCAGCAATCCATACATCATCGCCATTTTGTTCCGTTCGGCAGTAGTAATGTTTTCCATAATTTATTTATTCAGATGAATTTGGTTGTGATTAATGATACCCAGCACTTTTCCGGCCAGGCTTTTATTGATGAATGGATTATTGTTGCTTAATGAATGTACCTCACCGGCAGCCAACGTATTTGTGCCTGAGGTTGTAAATATCGTCATTACCGCCTTATTCCCTTTTTTTATTTCAGGTATTTCCAAAGCAAAAATATCCCTTGGTATAATAGTCATCATTTCTACCAGCCTTTCTATGCTGATATGGTCCTTAAGCGCCTCCCACAGCACATTGAAAGCCACTTCCTGCAATGCCATGCCATCAGCGGCATACTCAAATTCGCGGGTCTTGGCATCCCAGTCCTGAGGTCTGTGGTGCGTGGCAATACAATCTATGGTTCCGTCTTTCACTCCTTCTATCAGTGCCTGCCTGTCTGTTTCGGTGCGCAACGGAGGAAATACCTTATAAATACTGTCGTAACCCCTTAGCGCCTCATCGGTTAGCGCAAGATGGTAGGGTGTAACCGAACAGGTAATGCCCAATCCTTCCGCCTTTGCCTTACGTATCAATGCCACAGAATCGGCCGACGACACACCGGTAATATGCAGCCTGGAACCCGTATATCTGAGCAACTCGATATCCCTGTGTACCATTATGGTTTCAGCCAGGTCGGGTATTCCGGCCATGCCCAGTGAAGTAGAAACTATGCCTTCGTGCATCAACCCTCCCGACGAAAGGGCTGTATCAACCGGTAATTGCAAAATAATACCATGAAATGCCTTAACATATTCCAATGCTTTCAGCATCAGGTTGGTAGCCTGCACCGGCTTCCAGCCATCCGAAAACGCTATTGCTCCGTTGGCGCGCATATCCAGCATTTCGGCTATGTCCTTACCTTCTAAATTCTGTGTGGCCGATCCCAGCGGATGAAGATCAACTATATTTCCTGCTCCTTTCTGCAATACAAACTGGACTACAGAAGTGGAACTCAATGCTGGTTGTGTATTGGGCGCAAGCAAAACATCGGTAAAACCACCTATAGCTGCGCAACCTAATCCACTGCTGATGGTTTCTTTATGCTCAAATCCCGGCTCATGATAATCAGCAAAAACATCTACCCAACCCGTGCTGACACATAATCCCTTGGCTTCAATTACCGTTTCCGCGCCAGATTTTATGTTGGCTGCTATCTGCTGAATAACGCCATCAACTATCAACAAATCTGTAACCTTATCGTGGTATTTCGATCCCGGATCTATGACCCTCGCTTTGCGGATATGCACCTGCATGGTATTTGAAATTTCTTTTACTTGATTATCATTATACTGAAAAACACAATAAAGGTATAAACACAATCAGTGGAATCAAAAACAGCCTGAGTTTTTTTTACCAATGCCTGCTGTTAAACGGTATTTTATCAGGATTCAATGCCGGTTTTACCATCAATTCTTATAATAGCTGATTTTACCATAGATCATTGGGCAGTACAATGGTGAAAAATTAAAGGTCCAGTCGGAATGGAATGCATCACGATGGTACATATACTTTATACTACCCTTGCCTTTCCAGCTATTGCGGGTGAGGCCTAAAACCTGACCGTTGTGATTATTTACTTCAGCATGCTTTACCGACTGCATCGATTTATCATTATTGCCATGCCCCGATATCCACTCCACCGATATAAAAACACCCTCCTCAACATGGATATACTTACTGCTGATATTTACTTTCACCCACTCATTGCCCTTCTGAGCCTGCGCAATAAGGTTACTGTCCGTCAGTTCGGTTGCCGGCAGGTTGGTTGCTGAGTCCTTTGTGTATACGTGTATTCTGAATTTCGAATCAGGCACTCCTTCGTCTGTTATGAAAATACTTATCTCATCCAATACGCCGTCTTTACCCTTATCTGCTTTTAAAAACACTGCATCTTCTTCCCCATATTTCTGATAACAATCACCTGCATGTTTCGATTTCTTCTTCCCTATATAATCGTGTTTTTGCTTGCCTGTCCTGTCTTTAATTACCACTTCCTTCAGACTGGAATATTCCCTGGTGAGATGAATGAAGTTCGAATCGGTTTTTAACTGGCTTGCCTGTAATTCAAGTTTATTATACCCAAGACAATAGAAAATTAAGATCCTGGAAGAATCAGGATTTGCCGTGAAGGCAAACCGCCCGTTTTCATCTGTATATACACCCTCATACCGGTCTTTAACCTTAACCAGGCAAAACGGTATACCTTCCTTTGTATCCTTATCTGTTACCCTGCCGTAAAATGGCCTGTCCTGGGCCCACGAACTGAAAGCCCACAAACAAGCTATTAGTAATAAACCCTGCTTCATGAATACCTTATTTGTTTTTACAGAATTGCATTAACTACCGGAAACCTACCCGGTAGCCTATGTGATAAAACTAATTCCTCAATGGCTTCCCTGTTGTCAAAATACTTTGCAGGCGTTCCAGTGTTTTCTTCTGCCCGCACAGGCTCAGGAATGCTTCCCGCTCCAGATCAAGCAGATACTGTTCTGTAACAATAGTAGGCTGAGTCAGATCGCCGCCACACATCACCCAGGCCAGCTTCTCAGCTATCAGCTTGTCGTGGTCTGATATGTAATTGCCCTTCCACATACCATGAATTCCTGAGATCAATCCACCCAGGCCGCCACGTCCCTGCACCTTAATATCAGTTGGCGAAACCGGTTGGGTGTACCCACGCTCCCACATCATCAGTGCATTTCTTTTTGCATCGCCAATACGCCTGTCCGGATTAACAGAAATATGGTCGTAGCCAGGGCGAAGAATAAAATTCTCAAAGGCTTCATGTGCCGAGGTCGAGACTTTGGCCGTGCCTATATTAAGAAATAACTGCTGCAGATAATTGGTTTCAATATCCTCTTTTATATTGCGGGCTGATGCTCTTAAAGCAAGCTCCTTGGTACCACCGCCACCGGGTATCAATCCCACGCCTACCTCTACAAGACCAATATAACTTTCTGCTGCAGCCTGCACCGAATCGGCATGCAGGCACATCTCGCATCCGCCACCAAGTGTAAGTCCATGAGGAGCTACTACCACTGGTATACTACTGTATCTCAGCCGCATAGTTGTGGCCTGAAACTGCCTGATGGCCATATCCAGTTCATCGTACTCCTGCTCGGCGGCAAACATAAATATCAAACCCACATTGGCCCCTGCACTGAAGTTGGCGCCGCCATTGGCTATCACAAGACCTTTGTATTTATCCTCGGCTATAGCTATCGATTTATGCACGCCCTCCAGCACTTCGCCACCTATACTGTTCATCTTGGTGTTCCATCGCAGGGCCACCACATCATCGCCTATATCATACAACTTGCAGGCGCTGTTTTTCCATACTACCTTTTCATCCAGGTGTTCCAGTATCACAAATGACCCCATACCCGGTATGGGCTGGTAAGATTGTGTACGAATATCATAGTACTTACGTTGCCCGTTCTCGGTTTTGTAAAACCGGGTAAAGCCCTTATCCAGCATCTCCTGCACCCATGGCGCTACCTCGTAGCCACCAGCCTTCATCAGCTCCATTACCTTCTTTACACCCAGGGCATCCCAGCTTTCATATGCGCCTATCTCCCACCCGAAACCGGCTTTCAGCGCATCATCTATTTTATACAATTCATCACTTATCTCAGGTATGCGGTGCGACACATAGGCAAACAACAGGTGATGGAATAGTTTATAAAACTCTCCTGCTTTATCCGTTCCGTTATACAATACTTTCAGCCGCTGCGCCAGGTCATCTACAGGTTTTGCTGCTTCTATGGTAGCAAATTTTGTTTTCACCTTTGGTCCATACTCCATGGTAGCCAGGTTCAGGGTTAGAATTTCCGACTTGCCTTTTCCCTCGCCTTTAGGAGCCGACACCTTTTTATAAAATCCCTGTCCTGTCTTATCTCCCAGCCATTTATTCTCGATCATCTTCTCGAGAAACGGCGGCATCCTGAAAATTTCTTTTGCCTCATCATTGGGTGCATTGGCCGGCAAATCTTTTGCCACATGCACCAACGTATCCAACCCAACAACATCACCTGTCCTGAAGGTAGCCGACTTTGGCCTGCCCAATACAGGTCCGGTTAAGGCATCTACCTCATCCACATTAAGGCCCAGTTGCTGCATGGCTTTAAACACAGCCATAAAACCAAACACCCCTACCCTGTTGGCTATAAATGCCGGTGTATCCTTACACAGCACTGTAGTCTTACCCAAAAACCGCTCACCATAGTCCAGCAGAAAATCAATCACTTCCGGATTTGTTTTGGGGTCTGGTATTATTTCCAGCAGGCGCAGGTACCTTGGCGGATTAAAGAAATGGGTGCCGCAAAAATTGGCCTGAAAATCTTCGCTCCTTCCTTCGCTCATCAGGTGTATAGGTATACCCGATGTGTTGGTAGTGATCAGCGTTCCCGGCTTGCGGTATTTTTCTACCTGTTCAAATATTTTTTGCTTTATATCCAGGCGCTCAATTACTACTTCTATTATCCAGTCGCAGTCTGCTATCTGTTTCAGATTATCATCAATATTCCCGGTTTTTATGTGCTGCGCAACATTTTTTGTATAAACCGCCGATGGCTTGCTTTTAAGTGTGGCCTGTAGTGCATCATTTACTATGCGGTTGCGCACCTGCTTATCATTCAGCGAAAGTCCCTTTGCCTGCTCTGCTTCATTCAGTGCAGCCGGCACAATATCCAGCAACAACACCTGCACCCCTATACCTGCAAAATGGCATGCAATGCGCGACCCCATAACCCCGGAACCAATAATAGCAACTTTACGTATTGTCCTTTTCATAAAACGCTCTTTAGACAACACAATTTACTGAGAATTCGCCTATGGCAGCAAAGGAACTTTATTATTATTAAAACCTTTATTGGTGATCATATGGTTTTTACCATGATCCGGCAATTACTTTTTAGCATTAAAAGCACATTTTCGATAATACCTTATTGCTTTGCCGGTGCTCCTGCCGCAGTAAATTTCACCACCTTATTCTGTATAGGCGCTAACCCATGCAAATAGTCATAGATAGCGGCCAAGTCCTCTGTGCTCATATGGGCATAACTCGACCAGGGCATCAGGGTATTGAACTGGCCCGGATTGATGGTATTTGGTTTGTAGTTAGAATCTGCATAACCTTTGAATTGGTTGATAAACTTCTCCTTGCTCCATGTGCCAATACCGGTTGCCTGATCTGGAGTAATATTAGGTGTAGTAAGCACCGAGCCATCCGGCATCTTAAATACTCTACCCCCACTGAAAGCCAGTTCCGGAATTATCTGGCCTTGCTTATCCCGGGTATGACATTCTATACAGCCTGCCGCATTTACCATATAAGCTCCATAAGCTTTAACATCAGTCACAGCAGGCTTCTTACCAGGTTTTGCCCTGGCAGGAATGGTATTGATAATTATATTCATCGGAAAATCAGAAACCGATGCCGGAACCTTATTGGCATTCGATGGCAGCGTGCGGATATAGCCTATAATATCATAAATATCCTCCGGGTCCATTTGGCCATAATGGCTGTAGGGCATAACCGGAAAGATAGCTTTCCCTTCTTTGGTTACACCGGTAGTGATTAGCCTGAACAACTCACCATCAGTATACCTGCCCAATCCATAGGGCGTAATATTGCCGGCATAGTAGGCTCCGGGAAATCCTATTTTCTGGTCAAATACTTCTCCACCTATACCCAATGTACCATCTACTATAGGGCCTGCATACTTTGTCCAGTCGCGCCTGGAGTGGCAGTCAAGGCATTGTGCCACAGCATCAGCCATATACTTCCCCCTGGCTATTCGCTCTGGTGTTTTTTCTATTTTCAGGTCTGGTGCTTTTCCTACATCAGGCAGCATAAATTTGGCGTATGCTATCAGCCCACCCATGATCACAATTATGGACAGCAAGGTGTATCCAAAGAATTTAACGACTCTTTTCATGTTTAGATTTTTTTATAATAGCAGGTCAAAAATATAAAATCCACTAATAAATCATATACCTAAACGATAATTCTTCAGCGAAGGATTTTTAGCTGCTATGGTCGCAAATGATCACCCACTTACCCTTTATTTTCCTGAACAAAAGCGTAAAACTGCCATCTACATTACCGGCGCTCCTGTTGAGCGCCCACTTACCTACTATAAAGTAATACTCCTCCGACAACCGCTCCATACTGGTAATGGATGTTTTAAGATGCCCCATATGCGCCGCATCCGGGTAGGCCTCCTTATAGCGTTTTAGTGTATTCCGGTAGCCATACCTTGGCCCTTTCGACCCAATAAAAAGCAGGCTGTCATTTTCCCAGTAGCCCTTCATATAGCCATCTATGCTGCCATTGTTCCACTCAATCACCTGGGCAAACAGTAATTTACGAATAGCAGCAACATCAGGATCAGCCTGGGCTGATGCGAAATGCATCGAAAAGATGCAACAAAGGCAAAAGAGTAATTTTTTCATTGTACCAAAATACATAGTTTTTGCAAACGATTGCATTTCCAATATTGTTACGTCAATTTGCCCATTAATTGAATTAACAAAATCATACCTGTTTATTTAGTAATTTTGTAGCAATATCAATCTACAAAACCGGGGCCGACTGGCTTAGAGCAAGGGTAGGTTAGGTGTAGGCATCGTGAGGTGTTTATTTGAGTAAAAATTGTAGTTCTTTGATTATAAGTACCTATTAATTAAAACCGGGGCCGACTGGTTTAGACAGCATAGGGTAGGTTAGGTGTAGGCATCGTGAGGTGTTTATTTGAGTAAAAATTGTAGTTCTTTGATTATAAGTACCTATTAATTAAAACCGGGGCCGACTGGT
>CAIUZK010000136.1 GCA_903903635.1 uncultured Bacteroidota bacterium | reverse complement strand
TTCTGATAACCTGCTGAAATGTACTTGCATAAGCATTTCAGTCTTTTTATCGTACTTTGTAATCACACAATAGCATATTGGTTATACAAATATATGCATTGTTTTTGTAATTTTGTAGGAATTATTTTGAAAGTCTCACTAACAGGGTAAGAATGATAAAAATTCAAGGTAAAAAAGTTTGGTAGTTTCGTTTCATTATTATATTTTTGTTACGCATAATACATTATATATCATACGATAAAACATAACTAATGACAATTTCAGGAAGTGCCCCGGAGATGAATGCCGGTTTAAAAAATCTCTTTCTGGCCGGGAGTTTTTCCGGACACGGACTCACCATAAGCCTGAGTTAGCGTTCCAATATGCAAAGGGTTTGTTTCAGGGACAAAAAAGCTAATATTGAACGCATGTGTGAACGCGTAATCGAAAGTCAATATCATCAGATGCAACACTTTATAAGTAAATCGCCTTGAGAATGGCGACCTTCATTTGATTCTGTTGCAACTGGAATCAGCGAAGCTATGGATGGGATCGGAACAGTTGGCTTGCTAACAGATGAAAGTTCTCATTTGAAAAAGGGAACAAAATCAGTTGGTGTAGCCCGGCAATATTGCGGTACAATTGGCAAAGTGGACAACGGTCAGGTAGCGGTGTATGGCGGCTTATCAACCCAAAACTATTACGGTCTTATTGATGCAGCCCTTTATCTGCCCTCAGAATGGAGAAGATGCAGCCCGGTGTAAGAAAGCAGGTATACCTCAAGAGTTCAGAGCATATAAAACGAAACCGGAACTGGTGCAGATGCAGTCGCAACGGTATTTTGTGGAACGTTCATTTCAGGATGCCAAACAAGAAATAGGGATGAGCCAGTATCAAGTAAGAGGATGGTTGGCATGGCATCATCTTATAGCTCTGGTGATGTTATCAATGGAGTTTGTGCTTACAGAAAAGATGTTGTTTAAAAATGAATATCCATTACTTACATCTTACGACATCAGGGAAGTATTTATTAATCTATATGCCGGAAAAGGAGCAACCTTTGATGAGGTTATGGATCAAATGAAGCATAGACATGCCCAACGAAATGCGGATATTGAGCGCAACAGAGGCATTGATAAATTGTTATAGTAGAAGTAAGCTGTAATGTTTACCTAATGCAAGAGTGTGAATTCTACAATTCATTTGCTGAATCCTGTAATAAATTATCTCCGGCATAAACTCAATTTTGCTTTGTGGATTTTATCTACAACTGTGCCGCCGGTTGCGGCAAACCAAATTGAGTACAAATGAAAAAGACAAAGAAAATATTACTTGCACTGGCTATTGCCATGACGAGCGGTATGCTTTCGGCTTCTGCACAGATCTATGTACATGTACGGCCAATTCTTCCGATTGTTGTGCGCACAGCCCCTCCCAGCCCCAGACACATCTGGATCAATGAAGAATGGCATGAGCGTGATGGTCGTTATGAATATAATGGTGGACATTGGGTAGCTCCGCCTCATGATGGAGATATTTATGCTCCTGGTCATTGGGAGCAGTCAAAACGCGGACACAGGTGGCATGAAGGTAGTTGGAAAGGCGGCAATAAACATCAGGGACCTGATCACCGCCGGTAGTTAGAATAACTGGGAAATGCAGGAAAAGAGAATGTCACAATGGCATTCTCTTTTTCATTATGATGAAAACATCAAATTGGAATCAAATCTTAATCGTTGATCCTAAATCCTAATGCCCTATTTAAGAGACGAATAAAATAAGCAGGATCACTTATCATCCTTATGCTTCTTCTTCAGAAATCCTCTCAATAAAAAATTATGGCTGGCAGCATCCATATTACGCTTAAATCCGCCAGAACCTTGTTTGATATTTATAAGTGTCTTGTCCAGATTAGTAGCAAAGGAAGAGTCCATGAATAATTTACCAATAGTTCCTTTGCCTTGAGTAATATTGTCCATAATCACAGCCAGATCTGCAGAGATATCAGCGGCATTATCCGCCGTTGTTTTCACCTTCAGCATAATATCATCCATACTTATAGGTCTTATGGTTTTCACTTCATCATGATTGCATATGGTTTTGGCCGAGGAAATGCCTGGAATTAAAGAAATGATCTTATTACCCATCAGCCCATCAGAGCCAATAATTGCACACGCATCGGTCTTAATAAATTTCCGGGTACCTTCATTAATAAGCATATCTACCCTAACAGATGAATCTGTTGTTTGCTGAATACTGCCAACTACCCCTACATTGATACCTGAATAGCGTACATTACTGCCCACCTGCAGTCCATCAATGTTTTTAAATACTCCGGACACATGAAAAGTATGGCTGAATAATTGTTGCCTGTCTCCTATGTAATAGATACCTACAATAAAAAGGATTACTGTTACGGTAACGAATAAGCCTAACCTGAGGTTATTACCTGTTGTTTTTTTCATCGCACATTTTTAAATAAAGAAAGAATGTATCCATTCATTTTCCGAAACGGACAGTTCAGCGTATGTGCCTGTCGCATTTATTACGCCATCTTTTATTATCAACATTCTGTTAGAAGTAATTTTTGCACAGGCTACATCATGGGTTATTATAATAGCCGCTGTGTTGTATTTCTTTTGTATGTCTACAATAAGCTGGCTGATCTCCCTGGAGGTTATCGGATCCAACCCGGTAGTTGGTTCATCATATAGTATTATCTCCGGCTTCATAATTAAAGTTCTTGCCAGCCCTACCCGCTTTATCATCCCCCCTGATAATTCAGAAGGCATTTTGTCTATCGCTTCTTCTAATCCAACATTCCGCAAAGACTCTTTTACCAATCCTTCTACATCTGCTATCGACCTTGCCTTCATATCACGAAGCGGAAATTCAAGGTTCTCCCTTACCGTCATTGAATCATATAGAGCCGCACTCTGAAACAAAAAACCAACTTTCTTTCTCAGTACATTAAGTTCCGCTGTTTTGAGCCTGGCAATATCTTCACCAAACAATTTTACACATCCTCCATCGGGTTGCATTAAACCCACCAGGCACTTGATCAAAACCGACTTACCACTACCCGATTTCCCAAACACGACAAGGTTCTCTCCCGGGTCCAATTGAAGATTAATATCTTCGAGCACCCGATTGCTGCCAAATGATTTACTGAGATGTTCAATTTCGACTAAGGGAATACCCATGGTTGTTCAATAAATAAGACTGGTTAACTGCACAGCGATCATGTCTATAATAAATACCAGCAACGACCCGATCACTACCGCTGAATTTGCAGCCTCACCTACCCCTTCAGTACCTCTATTGGCATTATATCCTTTATAACAACTTACTATACCAATAGAAAAACCGAAGAAAAATGTTTTGATAATCGCAGGTATAACATCCGAAAACGACAGGTTCGAAAACACCTGCAGGAAAAACAGGTGAAAACTAATTGAGCCTTTGAGATTTACACCTACATAAGCCCCAACCAGAGATATGGCATCTGCGGCAGTTACCAACATAGGCAACATAAGTGTTGTCGCCATTACTCTGGTCACTACAAGATACTTGAACGGATTAATGCCCGATACCTCCATGGCATCTATTTGCTCTGTCACCTTCATTGATGCGAGTTCAGCGCCTATCCCCGATCCTACCTTACCGGCAAAGATTACAGCTACCATTACCGGCCCCATCTCCCTTATTATCGAGATAGAAACCATGGATGGAATCCACGATTCAGCGCCAAATTGTGCCATGGTGGGCCTCGCCTGTATAGTGAGCACCAGACCAATTATCAGGCCAGTAATAGCTATTAATGGCAGCGATTTATACCCTATGATATAAGATTGCTTAACAAGTGCTTTAAATTCATACCGGGGAATAAATACTTCTTTGAAAAACCGAAGTGTAAACCGGCTTATCTCACCCACCTCAATAAAAAAAACACGCAATGAGTCAAGCCAGCCTAAAGGGAATATGGAACCATTGGTAGTAATCTCTTCATTATTGATCATGGCTATTTAAGGTTTTTGCAGAATAAAATACTATTAGCTATATCGCAGAAAACAGTATAAAGCCTAATGAGATCCTGCAGGTGTATTTATATAAGACTGGCTCATAGGCACTTTGGTAAAATCAATAGGTGCAGCTTTCACTGGTTGAACTATATGATTATTCATAGGCTCCTCTTCAAATTCTGCCACGCCACTAAATTGAAGGAAGGTAGAGTTATATGGGTCTGGCACCTGGCTGCATATATAATAACCTTCTTCGCTTTTGCAAACCTTAAAATTTGTAGCATAAATTGTATTGTAACATGAAACGCCCTTATTACCTGGAGCAGGGTTGCAAATTATTTTTTCCTTAGGTGCAGGCGAATTTATCTTTGATGTTTGTGCATTAGCCAGAAAGTAGGCAAAACAAACAATTGCCATAATTGATGCTATCTTTCTCATAATTCAGAAATTTTGTCGTGATGCAAGTTCACTATACAAAGGTGAGCTACATCAGGAACATTACCGTTATGTAACTAATGCTAATTGTTATATGATTCACATACTGATCTGTCTTTCAGGCAAAATCATATGCATAGGTATAATAAAAAAGAATGAGGAGGCTATCAGCATTTGACAGCTCCCTCATTCTTTTTGCAATATTTATAACTTAATAGTTTTGGTCATTATTGCACGCCTGTTTTTACTTCTCCCCTCATCCGTATCATTGCTGGCAGCCGGTTCGGTTTTTCCATGCCCATGCATTGATATCTTTGCGGTATTGGCTCCTTTTCCCTTTAGATATGTCTTAACCGAAAGAGCTCTCCTCTCTGATAACTTCTGGTTATATTCATTAGAGCCTTTCGAATCCGTGTGCGCATCAATTCTGATATATAAATCACCTTTCTCAATAAGTTGCTTTGATGCTTCATTGAGCTGTGGATAGGATGAAATATGGATAGTTGATTGATTAAAATCGAACAAGATAGGAGTTGAGATATCAATTTCCTCTTCAACAATATCTCTGATCGGAGCTGGTGCAGCTACAGGCGCTGTAA
Source organism: uncultured Bacteroidota bacterium (assembly GCA_903903635.1). GTDB lineage: Bacteria > Bacteroidota > Bacteroidia > Chitinophagales > Chitinophagaceae > Nemorincola. Next base: position 11,625 of record CAIUZK010000136.1, on the reverse strand, counting down.
GCACAAAATCTGCCGCTGAAACTGTACAATTCCCAACAGCAGCTTCAATTCCGGTATACTTTCCTTCACATAAACCCACGAGATTTATTGAATTATCTGAATTAACAATTGCTGTATACGAAGTTTGCAAAACTCCATTCCGTTGATAAGAAACGGTAGCTGATTTACCTGCCCCAAGTCCAAATATTTTTAACGATCCATCGCAACCTGCAGCGGATGGATTTGAAGGTATCTGAGAAACAATTGCCAGCATAGGATCAGAAATGGTTAATGGCTTCCCGTTAGCCTTTTGCTTATAAATAACAGCCGATATATCAGTATAATTGCCTGCACAAAGATGGCTGACATTAACCTGACCATCTGCCTGCACAGTTGATGTGTTGCTACTAATAGTCCCGCCATTGAAGCTATAATCAACAGTAACCGGTTCATTTGGCGTCAACCCATGTAATGTAAAACTGCCATCACACAATTTGCAATCAGATGTTGACTTATGATCAATGGAAGTAATAACCAATGGTTTTTGTTCTTTCTTTCTAAAGAAGAATTTCGCACCAATATTAATGCCATAATCCTGATTCGTACTTGCTGTAACATTATTCAGAACCGAACTATAAGTTCCTATTCCATTTTCAAGCCTGTAACCACTTTGTGCGCTATTCTTAAACGGTTGGATCATATAATATACCCCAAGATTAAGTGCAACATAATCAGATAGATAATAGTTAAATGATGGCTGAAGCAGCAGCCCTAATGAACCTTGGGTGTACGAAGTACTACCGGTACGTTTACCAGGAGACATGCCCTGCCCAACATTGATACCTGCTGCACGTTCTGCGTTTACATAGTCCAGGTAATTTCCATTGGGATTATTTTGCAGGAACTCTTTCCTGGTCACAAACCAGTCACCCGCTGATGCTACAGGAGAATTATCGTAAACAGATACCCTGCCGGCATCTCCGGTATTTTGGAATTTATAAATAGCCTCATAATCAAAGGATGCATTTGTAGAATAATTATTCTTCATTTGCAGATTGATCAGCACACCAGCATCAGTAGAAAATCCCCAATGTTTAGAAAAACGGGTTTTATACTTAAGCAAAACAGGAATGTTGATATTTGATGAATTGATCACTTCCTTTACATTGCTGCTATTTACTACCTGTCTGTAGATATTGCCATTACCATCAGTAGACTGGTATTCAGTATGGTAAGAACTCAGGGTAGCTTCGCCATGTTGTCCCATATACATGAATCCTGTGCCAATACCGAAATGCCGCATCTTTCCAAAGTAGAAACCTAACTGGGCATCTCCACCATATGACAAGCCCTTTTCATAATTCAAAGAGCCGGTATTCATATTCAGGGCATTGGGATAATTGGCCTGTGTATTAGGGGAAGTAAAGTTCTGACTACCTAAACCACCCATTAAGTTAACATCTATTACCCACCTCGATACCAGATAATCAGGCTGTTCGTGTGAATTTGGTTCCTGTGCAACTGCTGATGCCGAACCACAGGCTGCTATCAGCAAGATTATATATTTTTTCATTTTATTTTTGAATTTGAAGATGAAATTTAAAGGTTAGCATTAGTTCTTAATAAATCTTGCTGTTGCAATCTTACTGCCATCAACATAGCAGACAACGAGGTAGGAGCCGGCAGAAAACCCGGCAACATCAATTGTCGCTTTGTTATCTAAGGCAGCAGAGCTCAATATACTCTGCCCCATCATATTAATCACTTCAAACTGAATTTGACCCTGAACTGAAGAACTGACAGCCACATTGATATTATTGCTGGCAGGATTAGGATAGATCATTACTTCAGCAACAGCATTTACAAGCTGTACATTTGAAGGTGTACTGAAATAGGATTTCTGCATGCAACCGCCCGATGTTGTCATAGCCCAATATTTCTTTCCTCCAAAATCAGGATTGAAATTGATATAATCCTGATTGATCTCTCCAGTAAGTATTGTTGAGTCTAATGTATAAGCATCGTCATAACCCCATTGGTATGAAGATTCATTGGCTGGTATGCATACAAAGTGATTATTAAAATACAGAACCTCAGCTACCTGAGCATCAGTAGTTCCTACATTAACCGATAGTACAATACTTTTATTAGTGCAACCCGTAGCTGTAAATGTTGCATTCAGAGTAATATAGGCTGTACCAGGAGTTGTAAAACTAACCAAGGCATAATTATGACCTGTACCCTGTGCCCATACAATTGCATTAACCGCTGTCCAGTCATATCTGGTAAGAGCCTGAGAAGGATTACTGGTTCCAAAATTCTGGAACATGGTTCCTGTACATGCCACAGTAGGACCTGTAGTAGTTATAACCGGTACTAATGGAACCGGATTAACTATTATGGTCTTTGTTGCTCTGTCAGTACCACACACATTGGTTACTGAAAAGCTGATGATTGCAGTACCCGAAGATACACCTACTACTACTCCGGTTGTGCCAACTGAAGCGCCAATAGTATTGCTACTCCATGTGCCGCCGGTTACCACATTATTCAGTATCACTGATGAACCAACACAAACTGCTGATAAGCCTGTAATACTACCGGCATAAGGCAATGCATTTACTGTGACAACTTTGGTTGTTGAAATAGTACCACACATATTTGTGACAGTATAGACAATCGTATCTATTCCCGGTACAATACCGCTAACCAGGCCCGCTGTTACGCTTGTAACGCCATTACTGCTACTCCATATTCCACCTGTTATAGCATTATTCAACAAAATAGTTAAACCAGCACAAACACTTGATGCTCCGGTTATACTCCCTGCATTTGGCAAAGGATATATTGTAATTGCTTTTATTGCAGAAATTGTTCCGCATATATTAGTAACAGTATAACTTATGATTCCTGCACCGGCAGTAACACCAGTTACAATACCACCTGAAACAATTGCATTAGTATTACTGCTGCTCCATGTTCCACCAGTTGTTGCATCAGCTAAAGTTATACTTGCAGCAACACAAACTCCCAATGGCCCTGTAATAGTACCGGCAAAAGGAAGCGGATTAACAACAATAGGATACAATGCAGTAGCAGTTCCGCATGAATTTGATACAGTATAAGAAATAGTTAAGGAACCTGCTGCGACTCCTGTTATTGTACCTGTTAAAGGATTTGCACCAGCAAAACCTATATTACTACTGCTCCATGTTCCACCTGAGATCCCATCTGACAAACCGATTGCAGAACCTACACATACTTGTGTAAGACCTGATATGCTTCCTGCATTTGGAAGTGGGTTGATAGTTATTGCATAAGTTGCAACCGCAGTACCACATACATTTGTATAGGTATAATTGATAGTATCCAATCCAGCCGTAATACCTGTCACATTACCAGATATGCCAATAGCTGCATTTGTATTGCTGCTACTCCATCCACCACCAGTAACACCATCTGTTAACAGGATAGATGAACCAGCACATACACTTGTAAGTCCTGCTATACTTCCTGCGCTTGGTAAAGGAATTAAGGCAATAGTATGTGTAGCATATGCAGTTCCGCAAACATTGCTGATAGCATAACTAACAATAGTTGAACCAGCAGAAATACCAGTAACCAGACCAGCTGCTACCGTAGCATTTGCATTACTTGTACTCCATGTACCACCACCTATGCCATCGGTTAATAAAGTAGTCGACAAAACACATAAACTAGTAGCGCCTGAAATACTACCCGCATTTGGCAACGGATTTACTGTAACACTAGTTGATGTGGTAGCAGTACCGCACGAATTAGATACAGAATAAGTAATAGTATCAATACCTGCAACCAATCCTGTAACTATGCCTGTAACACCTACAGAAGCATTTAAATTACTGTGACTCCATATACCAGCAGGCGCGCCATCGGTCAACGCAATAGTTGAGCCAATACAAACAGTTGATAAACCACTGATAACACCTGCAAAAGGTAAAGGATTTACATTAATTATTTTAGTTACACTGGCAGAACCACAAATATTAGCTACTGAGTAGCTAATTGTATCCATACCTGTTGTTTGACCAGTTACTACTCCAGATGTCCCCACAACAGCATTGGCATTACTGCTACTCCAGACACCACCTGTAGCAGCATCAGTTAAGGCTATTGAAGAACCCACGCAAACACCAGAAACCCCAATTATACTTCCAGCATTTGGCAATGGATTAACCGTTAAATACTTAGTCGCAACTGCAGTACCGCATGCCTGGCTCACAGTATAAACTATCGTATCCACACCGGCTACAACTCCTGTAATAACACCCGCAGTGCCTATAATAGCATTACCATTGCTGCTACTCCATGATCCGCCACTTACTATATTTGTATAAGTAGTAGTTGAACCAACACAAACACTTGATGCCCCCGATATTATTCCGGCATCAGGTAAAAGATTTACGGTTAAAACCTTTATTGCCGTTGCCGTACCACATGATCCGGTCACAGTGTAAGTTATTGTATCCACCCCGGCTAAAACTCCTGTAATTAAACCTGTAGTACCTATGGTAGCATTTGCATTGCTGCTGCTCCATGTACCGCCGCCAACTGAATTAGTATAGGTAGTAGTTGAACCAATACACAAATTTGATACCCCGGATATAATACCGGCATTAGGTAAAGGATCAACAGTAAGATATTTAGTTGCTGTAGCTGAACCACATGACCCGGTAACAATATATTTGATTGTATCTATCCCTGATAGGACACCGGTAACAATTCCCGAAGTTCCGATGGAGGCATTTGCATTGCTGCTACTCCATACGCCACCAGTTACCAGATCGGTCATAGTTATGTTTGAACCAACGCACACATTGGAAAGTCCGGTTATGATACCGGCGCCAGGTATAACATTTACAGTTATAACTTTGTGTGCTATTGCAATGCCACAGGCATTTGTTACTGTATACAAAATCGAATCCACTCCAGCTGCTACACCAGTAACAGTACCGGTTAGAACTGTAGCCAATGAATTGTTAGTGCTGCTCCATATACCTCCGGTCGCAACATCAGTTAATACAATCGAATTACCCACGCACACATTTGATAGTCCCGAAATTATTCCTGCATCAGGTAAAGGATTTACTGTAACTGACTTGGAGATGAAGCAACCTGTTGACATAGTATAGTTGATTATCAAGCTTCCCGCACTAACGCCGGCAACAACACCAGTCCCTGAGCCAACCGTAGCTACTAAAGCATTGTTGCTGCTCCATGAACCTCCGGCAGATGTATCTGTTAATGTAATAGTATTACCAACACAAACAGTACTGAGGCCGGAAATAGCACCCGGCAAGGCATTAACCGTAAAATTAGCTGTATTCGTACAACCTATAAGTGTAGTATATGTTATAAGTGCATTCCCCGGTGCTATACCTGAAACAACTCCCGAATTAGAGTCAATCCTGGCTATTAAAGTATCACTACTGGTCCATTTGCCACCCAATGTTGAATCGGTTAGCGTTGAAGTAGATCCAACACACGCATGCTTTACACCTCCGATAATTGGGGCTGTACATGCTTTAGGTGTAATTTTAACGTAGCTGCCATTAATTGCAATGGCTCCATTTATTGTTAGCGCTCTGCCGTTAAGTGTATCTCCGGTTTCAAGTGAGATAGCGCCTGCGACAACAAGCGTTCCGTTGAATACGGAATTAGAATAGATATCTACAGCGCCATCAATTTTCCAATACACATTTTTCGCCTGTGCTCCGTTTATAAGTACAATTTTTGATAATGTGCCGGTGGTAAAAGAGCCGCTAATTTTAATTACAAATACTGCATTGGCATCTCCTTCTGCGTTAAGGTATAGACTACCAGTTAACTGGGTTATACCTGTAAGCTGATACGAGTGAGGAGTAAGAACAAGATCATGTCCGAAATCAGGAGGATCAAGTAACAATATATCCGCAGGCAATGCTAATAGATAATTGTAAATATTGGTAAGGTCAGCTGCTGCCGCTGCTGTAGAGAAATCCATACCATGAATAGTACCTGTTACATTTAGCGGATTGAAGCCAGTGGGTGTTGTAGAATTTGCTCCTACATTACCTATAACATAAGTTACCGGAGTACTTGTCACAGCTCCTATAGTTGAAAACACCCCATATGCTGCAGTTGAATCAAGCATAGCAGGGGCTGCGGGGCCGGTTAATAAAGGACTACCACAACCTATTGGAGTATATGCTACCAATTGGCTCACTAAAACTGCCGCATTCAATGCCAGCGCCCTTCCTTCAAGTGTATCAAGCGTGCTGGTCATATCAATCTGGCCATTAGCAACTATGGTTCCTCTAAGTGTTGTACCAGTACCCACATTTACAGCGCCACCAACCTGCCAGAACACATTGCAGGCCAAAGCGCCATTAATCAATTTGACCTTGGATAGTGCATTTGTAGAAAAAACACCGCCTATCTGGAAGATAAAGACAGCATTAGGATTTCCTTGTCCATCCAGAATAAGATTGGATGTCAGAGTGGAAGCCCCGACAAGATGATACACACCCGCAAAAAGTGTTGTACCACCACCAAACGGGCTGGCCAGTGTGGCTGTGGGAGTCGCGGTGCTCAATTGCGTGTACAGACTGATCACATCTGGTGTACACAATCCTGTTGCGACATCAAATGAATGCATCACGCCATCTACATTTCCGAAACCGGTTACACTACCTGCCAGGTCCGAACCAACGTCTCCGGTCAGGTGGGTAAGGTATTTGGTTCCTGAGCAAGTCATAGCTCCATTGGTAGTAAAAAGCACAAAACCGGCAGCATGGCCCAGAGTGGGCGCGGTTTGGCCGAAGGTCCAACCTGGTATTATAAACAGGATAAGTCCCATTGTAGCAATTAGTAGTTTATTTTTCACCTTATTTGCATTAGCCTGCAGATGAATTTCCGCATAGTGCAAAGGTATTTTCAGTGCTTTCGATAACCATTACACAACTAATGATAAGTCTTACATGATTCCCACATTTATCAATAACATCTTATAAAATCAAAAAACGAGCATTGCCAATAAAGCAACACTCGTTTAACTTGCAGGCCATTCATTAGCCTGGTAAATCTTTAAACAATCAGGCCAGTTTGGTCGTAAAATATTCCTTTACAAATGCATGTTGCTGGTTCTCTGTCATCTTATCCGAATGATGCACATTCATTATTACTTTTTCAAAATGATGGTCTGCCTTCAGCAGATTGAACAATTCTTCCTTTGCTTGCGTTGGCCCGAAAAGCACAACATCCTCATACTTTAATATCACATTGCCCAGATGCTTGTAGTAGTCAGCCTGTTCGTGTTGCTCCTTGTTATGCATCAGGCTTTCACTCTTCTTTAAAGTTGTTTCCTTTACAACATGAGTAAAATCAGACGTGATTGATTTTGTTTCAATCGGATTGGATGTAAATTCAATTAAATGAGCAATTGAATGATCCATGTAAATACCTATTCTGTTTATGCCTTTCATATTTTTCAGTTTATGATTTCAGTAAGTTGTTCTGTCTATATTATTAAGGGCATTATGCCGCTGCACAATGCCCTTAATCATTCCCGGTAAATGAATACTAAGCCGTAATAGCATGATGCTTCACAACCGCATTCTGATGATCATTGGCAAGGCTGCTATGCCCGCTTGCCTTAACAGTACTTTGAGCGGCTTTATCATGATTTCCCGCTTCATGATGCTGAACAGCTTCAAGATGATGCTTTGCTGCTTCCTGATGATGTGCCGCGGCATGCTTGTGGTTATCTATTGCATGCTTACTGCTGGCTACTGGTTCACGCAGTTCTTCCTTTTTAACAGGCGAACCAGGCACTGCAGGAATAGAAGTTGGTGTAACTGTTTTTGTTGTTAAATTGGTTGGTGCAATTGTATTTGACATTGTATTGTTATTTATTTTGTGAAGGAATTTCCACAAAAGCAAAAAATTTCATTCGATTGTATAACCTGTTATATCGTCTGTTGGTTTGCCGGGAATCTGCATAATATTATTCACCCCCCAATTCAGGCCTGGCTATTTATTTATGCATTTCTTCAACCTGCTTGATAAATGTAGTGGTATGCCCGTCACTTTCCGTACCATAACCGTCTACCAATGTTCCTTTCTCTCCATCCCATGCATCAATAACATAAAGTATAGCGCTGTCCGATGGATCTGACTCTCCTTCAAAACGAAAGTAGTGAGTGATCTTTACCTGATCCGGTGTAAAAGTTTTCTGTGTACTTAATGATAATAGCCCCTGAGCTACTGCCTTAAACTGAGAGCTATAACCATCCGCTTGCATTCGTGCCAGACACGATACCATTGTTGTCATGTGCATCTTCTCATCTTCCTCCATATTTGTGAGTTCCATAGTATTCTGTTTAAGTACTGGATTAATGATAAAGATTGTTTCTTGAACATTTATTTGCTTGTACTAATATCATCACAGCACCGCATTATATGGCTGGCAAAAAATTCATCCGACCATCAAAAAGTATTATCCGTACCGGACATTAGTGCTACCTGCGTTCACCACCACCCTCATGTCCGCCTTCATGCCCACCACCCCTGTGATGTCCACGATGCTCCATCCTGTGATTATTGTGGCCTTCATCTCCTCTGTAAAAACATGAGTTGAGGCTTATGCTAATTAATACCATTACCATAAGCAGTATAATTCTGTTCTTTTTCATAAAAAGTATTTAATTTTTACTTGAATCTGTTGCTGCTTCCAATACCATGGCCTCTTTTCGTCCGTTTTCATTTATCAATTCCAGCTCACAGGATATGGAAATTTCATCTCCTATCATTATACCACCGGCTTCCATAGCTGTATTCCAGGTTAAACCCCAGTCGCTCCTGTTTATCTTACCGGTAACAGTAAGCCCGGCTTTTTCATTGCCCCAGGGATCGTGTACTATCCCGCCCAATTGCACACCCAGGCAAATATTCTTAGTGATTCCCTTAATAGTCAATTCACCCCAAAGTATGCAATTACCTTCTTCATCCGGCGCTCCCATAGTACTTGATGTGAATGTAATTTGCTTATGAGTTGCTACATCCAGAAAATCAGCGCTTACAATATGTTCATCCCTTTGGGCATCACCTGTTTCAATAGATGCGGCATCTATCCATAGGTCCACTTCTACTGTCGTAAAGTCTTTACCCGTTGTATATATACTGGCATCAAATTTCCTGAAAGATCCATTTACATGCGATATCATAAGATGCCTGACCTTAAAAGATATCTCACTATGCGATTGATCAATTACCCATTTATTCTCCGGCTTTCCTCCTGATTTTTTCATTCTGCTATTGTTTAAAATTGAAATAAATTATTTTGACTATTTATTGCAACCCTGCAAACTTCATTCATTAATCGGCTATACACTTTCATTCCTGATCTGCGCCTGCTATACTTCTTGGAAATCACCAGTTCTCTGTATTTCCCAAGCACTTTCAGGTCGGCGGCTGAATAAAATATTTTCATGGCTCAAGGGTAATTTAAAATTTTCTAATGATGATCCAAAGACTTACCTTCCTCTCTACCTTTCCTGTGCTTCTTATTCATCTTGCGCTCCTTTCTATCTGCCCTGGAATCTTTCTTGTCCATCTTGTCATGAATATCATTCTGTTGGTGCTCATGACGGTTAAGCTTTTTCTGGGCTTTTTCTTCTTTCCTTGTTTTCATTTGCTCCTGAGCAAACGTATAATTGCTCCCTAGGCACAAACTCATTATTGCAATAACAAAATACTTTTTCATAAAACCTGATTTGTTTTTTCACCCTGGCAAAATACCTGGGGATATACTGTTTGTAAAAGTTGGTCGAGTCTGTTTAATATCTCAGTCATTTTCTCATTTGCACTCAGCATCTTATGGTTTATCGTGAACAACTGGTCTTTATTAGCCCTTCTTGTGTTCACAATATTGCAGGCATCTTTTACAGATACATCTATCTGTTGGTTTCCACTCTTATCCTTTAATTGTTTAAAGTGGGTAGGAGTCAGACCGGTTACTTTCTTAAATTGATTGGAAAGATGTGCTACACTGCTGTAATTCATTTTCCAGGCAATCTCTGTTATATTCAGTTCATCATATATTATGAGCTCCTTTATTCTTTCCACCTTATGAGAAATAATGAATTGCTCAATCGTAGTACCCTGCACCTCAGAAAACAAATTAGCCAGATAAGTATAATTATGTTCCAGTTTCTTACTCAGGAAATCAGAGAAGTTTATATTGCTTTCTCCATCGGTATGATGAACCATTTCTATTATAGTAGTTTTTATTCTTTCAATCAATATGGCTCTTTTGTTATCCATTAATTCAAGTCCGGAATTCAAAAGTGCCTGCTTCAATTGTAGCCGCTGATCTTCAGTTAAAGTCTCCATGATATCAACCTCTCCCAGTTCCACAACCATAAAATGGAGGCCGAGCTTTTTAAGCTCATCTCTTACCACCATTTTACAGCGGGCACTTACCATAAATTTGATAAATATTTTCAATTAGCAGTTTTTCGGAATAAGACTAACCAAAGTTGGTGTAATAAATCGGATAATTATTGCAAAAATCACGGAAATACTTACATAATTCATACTTTTTGCACTACTACTGTTGCTAACTAATGATTTATATAGGTAATTTGTATGGATTTGGTAGCAGTCTGTAATACCACCCCGAAATGACAACAGGAAGTAGGACTAATTGAAATACGTTTGAAGGAAAGTAATGCTTGAAGATAGTTGAGTCCACCTTCAGATTGCTGAAATGCCCTGTAGCATTATGCTACAGGGCATTTTATTTTCCGATAAAAATTCAGCTAAAACAACGGAGATATATTGAGTTAGCAGAAGGAAGGCTGGTTATTTTATAATAATCTTGCTGTCAGCTTTGCTTGATAAAAAGGGAAAGCATGATAACAGTCCTGATGTCTGAAGGCTGGATTATTTCTTAGCCGTCTTACCCATCTTTGATACAAAATCTTTACCAGCTTTGAATTTAGGCACTTTACGTGCTTTGATTTTAAGCGCAGCGCCTGTTTGTGGGTTACGCCCTACCCTGGCAGCCCTCGCTGTAACCGAGAAAGTACCAAATCCTACAAGTGTTACCTTATCTCCTTTCTTGAGAGTTGCTGTTACAGCGCCTGTAAATGAATCTATGACTAGATTTGCTTGCGTTTTTGTGATAGATGCATCTTTGGCAATCTTTTCAATCAGTTCGGCTTTGTTCATTTTGAGAAGTTGATTTTGGGATTAATATTATTGTTAGTATCAAATGTAATCATTTCCCAACAATTTGGTAACTACATTTTCTATTCATCACCCTATCCTTCGCAAAGTCATAATTTTTAAATCCCCCCTTTAAAACACTTTTCCATGTTTTATGTTTGGCCGGTTGCAACCCAGATAATCACTAATCATATTTTTGGTAAGCGTTTTCAATCAGGAACGATTTTCTCCCGAAAAAATAAAGAGTAGCAAATAAAACAATAGGTATAGGCACTTAGGTCGCAATATCAATCCTTTGATAACAAGCGTATTGGATCATTTTTGACCATTCTTTTTATAAGGGTATCAAAGATTACCCCCATTTTTTGTCTTCTGTTATATCTAAAGTGATATTCATCC